>JAHEAA010000003.1:0-51340 GCA_019721035.1 Candidatus Sysuiplasma acidicola | reverse complement strand
GAGCGTAACATCCGGCAGCTACAAAGTGCTGCTGGAAATACTCGCGACAGCGAACCTTAGCGTATCTGAGATTCCTTTCTCATTCGGAACCAGATACAGCGGCAGAAGCAAACTTGGATTTACAGAACTGCTGAGATACATAGGACTGGTTCTCCGCCTCTCGGACTACAGAGTGGCAAAATTCATTGCCGTAGGTCTGGCCGGAATGGCGGTAAACGAAGGATTGCTGTTCCTGCTCGAGCCTCATGCACCGCTGCTTCTTGCCTCAGCGGCGGCCGTCGAAGCGTCGATTATATCGAATTTCATAATGAACAACTCGTGGACCTTCAGAAAGAAGGTTAGCGGCGCGATACTCAACAGGCTTGCCAAATACAATGCGGTGATGATCGCCGGAGCGTTGCTTAACATAGGCGTACTGGGCATACTGGTCTTTCTGCATTTTGAATATCTTGCTGCGAACTTTGTGGGCATAATCTTCGCGTTCGGCGCCAATTATCTTGGAAGCGAGAGCGTCGTCTGGCGCTTCGAACTTCCGCTTGGGTGATGCAGTCTCATGCAGAATTACGCTGAACGAAGATGTAATTCAGCAGTATGCTTCCGGCAGGAACGCCGCCACGGAGCAGCAGGTATCCTCTGAACTCGGTTAGTGAAGCGGGCTCGGTGCAATTGAAGTGAAAGGTCACATTGCCGAAACCGCCTTCCGGAATCGAGGATGAGCTGAGATTCGCAGAATAGTAATCTGAAAAGCCGAAACTGTTGCCGTTCATGTAAAGCACCGGGAGAGAGACATTGCCGTTGCCTGATTCTATCATCATGTTGAACGTGATATTGTAGCTGCCTGGGAGCAGCGTCATATATGGACCGTACCAGATGTTGCGGCTGTTTACGTCCGAGGGCCGGATGGCATAACCGTTTCTGCTTCCTATCACGCTTCCGGACATGCTGCCCGGATATTTTTCAACAAAACCTGAAAGGCCGATGCGTAAATCATGATAATCCAGTCGGAAAGACGAATTGAACGTCGATGCCATGAAAGTATAAGCATGGCCTGCATAACCGCGTCGGAACAGGTAGACCGTGCCGGGATATCCACTGCTGTAGACATATGCAACGAGACCGTAAACACTGCTGTTGAAGATGCTTCTGACAATGAACGTGGGCATGGATGGCAACTGCGAACTGTCCGCAAAAACATATTCCGGAAGCGTGGTGGCATTGAACGGGAGATAAGGCATGAGCGAGCGTGAAAAGGGAATCCACAGTGCCGAGTAGGCGTGAAGATTCGAGTCCACCAGCGGAAAGAGATTATCCGAGGCGAGGACCGTGGACCCCTCCTTTACCATCGATGCAATCCTGGCTATGTCATGGAACGAAGGGTTGGAGGAGTAGCTCAGATTATAACCGGAGTTTACGCCGAAATTTGATGTGTTCAGCGGGCCCATGACGAGATTGAAAAATAGTATGGAGAGAAGCAGGGGTACGAGAAGATGCCGGCCATGTGCGAACATGCTCGGGCCCTGCCTGCTCCGGTGCTTCGGAGTGATCTCCTGATTGATCTCCTTCCTGAAATAGGCTATAAAGAGTATTACGCAGGCAAGGAGCACCGGAAGGGACAGCACATATCCGTTCTGACGCAGGAAGACTGCGGACATACCAGGCAGCAGCGAAAGCGATGCAAAAACGATGATAAAAGGCAGGAGCAGCGTCGATCGGCGTGTGTCCTGCTTCAGCCTCTCAGCCCCCAGGACAGATGAGACAATCAGCGGAGGGAGGGCAATAAATGCGTATTGATAACCAAACATAATTGAGAACTTGGGATAAAGGAAAACAGACTCTATGAACCAGGGAAGGCTCATAATAAGTGATCTACCGGAAAGCAAGGGCAGAAATGCGACGGACGCCAGGAGAAGGAGCCAGTAGACCGAGGATGCAAAAAATATCTGAGGCAAAAGAACAGGATGCACGAAATAAGAGGATGCAGTCGTGCCGCTGCCGCCCGGGGCCATGCCCAAGGTCGCATTAATGACGGTCTTCTGCAGGACTATTATAAAAATAAATGAAGCTGCGCACGCCAGGAGGAAGTGAACAGGCCGTTTTCTGAAGAACGGAATTCGGGTTGCCGGCGCAGGGTGCGGCGCCATTGCGCAATACAGGACTACTGCCGCGGCAAGAAACGGAAATATCTCGAGCGTAGCGCTGCCGAGCGCGAGAATCGCTGCGGCGTATCTGTATCTGCCCGAGGAATAGAGCAGGTAAAATGAGAAGAATTCAGCAGGGATCATCGATTCCCAGTGGAAATCATAGAAGACACTGGAAAGTGTGCCCATACCGAAGAGGAACAGCAGAACGAATGCAAAAGCGGCCCGCCGCCCGTGTCCGCTGCGTAGAGCAATGAAATAGAGCGGAAACGAAGCAAGCGCGACTGCAAGCGACTGCACGGTGAACAGTGTGACCGGAGACTGATACAGAGCGTAGATGAACGCGACGGGCAGAGCAACATAGGAACTATTTATTTCCAGATATGACAGAAAACCGCCGGTGGAGTAGTCAGCAGTTTCGAACAGCAAATGACCGTGCAGGGTGGACCACAGCATCTGCTGCATTATGCCGAAGTCCCAGTTCGATGTGAAGAAATTGTAATATCTCAGCAGGCTGAGATATGAGATAACCGCAGTGTACGACACCGTCAGGAGGACTAGCGGCAGGAAATCATTTCTCCGCAGGAAAGAGAGGAAACGTCTCATTTGCAGCGCTTCTCCTTATCACTGAACACTATTTAGCTCTCGTGCGAATGTGCGAATCGGCATATAGGAACAGTGTGCTCGCCGGTGCTCTAACTTAAGTACCAAGAAAAATTGATTCATCAGCGCGCAGGAAACAGAGTTCGGCTCTCATGCATGGAGTGTTGCACTCATTGAACGGTAGAAGGAAGAAACTCATGGCGGCGGCTGTCGCGGCAGTCGCGATAGCATCAGCAGCAGGTATTTTCGTGACTCAGTTCGTCGAACATCCGCAGCTGAATGTGTTCCCCGGCAGTGCGCTCGCGGGTAACACAGTGAAAATATTCCTTGGCCTTCCGCCTGCAACACCGATGAGCACTTTTAAACTGTATTCAATAAACTACGGGGACGGAAACACAACACACAGCATCAACTCAGAGCACGTGTACAGCAGACCCGGCATATATACAGTTACGGCGACCTACGCCTGGAACGGTCAGAGAGGAGAGAGCACGACACATGTCTACGTCCATCCTTCATCCTTTACGGCTGAACCTGTCCGCCTCGGCGACACGGCAGCATATGCGATTCATGGCACTCTGACAGTATACAACCCTTTCGGCATAGCGACAATACCGTTCAACATGTCCGGCGTTAACAGCACCCTTACCGTTGACAGCCTCTTCATGCGTCTCAGCGGCAATGCATCATATGCTGTTGAGAACGGTATCGTGACGGTGCATGACGGACTGGGAGTCCCGCACGAAACCTATGTCATTGATGCCGACAGCAACATGACCGGAAAAGGATATGTGAAAGGAACCGCCGCCGGGCTTCCGGTGAATTTCACGGTAATTGTCACGACCGGCTATGACGCAAAGACTTTCAACAGCATTAACGGCAACTATACCGTAAAGCAGGACGCCGGCACATCGACCAGCATATCACTTCAAATTGGAGGGAAGCTTGTACGGCTCGGAGGGGGGCAGATGCTCGCTACTGACGCTTATGCCAACCTGACCGGAGGTATGCCGTGGCAGAACGAAATGCTCTCGGCCATAGGTGAAAACGGTTCGTTCGTCATGACCGCGTCACAGATGTCGAAATACTCCCGCGGCTTTACGGGAGATGTGGAAATGGGCCTTAACGGATCATATCACGGATTCAGATGGAGTGCTGCCCTCTTTGATCCGTCGCTCATCAATCCTGCAATCAATGTGAATATCACATCCGGAAGCTCGTTTTCCGAACAGCTGAAGCTCGACAGCCTTTCAGCTTTTCCGCTGTTCACAAACAACACCTTCCGCTCAGTGCACAGCGGAACGACTGTGATATCTTCATCGGATGCGGCCAGAACCAGTGTGTCAAACGGGAGTGTTCCCGCGGCGGCAGGCGGCGTGTACTGGAGGGAGCAGGACAGGGGTCAGTATACGCGCTGGAACGGCAGCGCTCTACCCATGATCGGTACGACAGACGGCATACTCAATATTACGAAGGCATATGATTTTGCGCTGAACGGGACATCGCTCGGAACGTACATCAGAACGGCTGCCGGGGCACGGATGGTCAGCGCGGAATATAATTTCACACGATCGTCGTGGTACATGCAGTTCGGAAATGCGACTGGAAAAGGGTATGCCGTGACCGTCACATCAAGCAACGGTACAATGACAGCCCGGGGACTGAACGATACAGTGAACATGTCCGGAGTGTCCGCATTCGGCACGAACGTGCTGACGCTCGCCTCGGCAATGCAGATCGTCAACGGAAGCTCGCCCGGTCGTTACTTCTTCAGCAGCTCCGGCACTCCGGAGATGAGCAGCATATCGATTTCATCAGCACCATATCTTCCGCAGACATCTGTCTTTCTTCCGCTGCCTCCTTCCAGCACTGCATTCGCATATACATTTACATCAGCGACAGGGCAGACAGTGGCAGTGGACGGCACAGACGGTCAGATCATGTTTTTTGAGAGCGGAACATCAGTTTCTCTGCTCTGAGCCTTCATCAGATTCACCTTCTGCCTCGTCCAGTACGCGTTTCAGGGCGGAGATGATATCCGCAGACGTGGCCTTTCCGCGCGTCTCCTTCATGCACAATCCGACGAAATAGTTTATCACTTCGGTATTCCCTTTCCTGTATTTACCGGCTGCTTCCGGATGTCCTGAAACCACGTTGGCTGCCACAGCATCTATCGCACTCCTGCCAAGCCAGCCTTCCGACAGTTCCTCGATTGCAGGATGGATGCTTCCGCCGTCGAACAGCGTTCTCAGCAGGGCAGTAGCGTTCCGGTTGCTAAGCCTTGAAGAACTGTACGCAACTGCAATTTCCAGCAGCCCTCCGAGCAATGGCCCGATAGCAGACGAATGCAGCTTCCTGTAGTTCAGCTCTGCCTTTATGTCCCTCGCGACAAAAACAGATGAAAATCTTGCTCCGCATCGTGCCACCAACTGGTTGTATGCATTCAGAAGATGTCTGTCGACAATGATTGTTCTGGCATCTGCCTCGGACGACCCCTCACTTCTCAATCCGGCGAGTATCAGAAATGGATTTTCGTGCCGCTCATAGTTTACACTGCCCGGGTGTACAGGGCGTATGTCCGGATCGGGCAGATATCTGTAGTCCTCCACCGTCTCCTTATATCGTAGCGGGGCAGTGGACCCGTTCACTGCATCAAAATGCCGCGTTTCCTGCAGAACGGATGCGCCGCGGGAAAGTAATTCCGACTGGCGGGATGCTTCAAAATCCAGCGCCTTTACTACTCCGCTCAGCGAATTTATGTTTTTCACCTCCACCCTTTTTCCGCCCCCGGCGGAGATGTTGGTGTCGACTTTAAATGGCATTTCCTCCCTCGAAATCTGAAGATATTCAAGCGCAAAGAGCACATCCGTAAGCAGCGCCCTGGCTTCGGCACTGCTCTTCAGATCCGGCTCGGTGACGAGTTCGAGAAGCGGAACGCCGGATCTGTTGAGATCTACGATTCCTTTAGCAAGATCGTATTGCCCCGGATCCTCCTCAAAATGGATCTCACGGAGGCCGCACTTTCCTATTGCTCCGCCGTTTGCAAGCGGTTCAGCGGTACGCTGATAATTACTGGGAAGGTCAGGATAGAAGTAATGTTTTCTCATGGTCACAACAGGTTTATTGGAAATCTCCATACCGAAGACGTCGGCCAGCTGCATGCCTGCCCGCACGGCTCTAGCATTCGGAGGCATCGGTTTAGCGCCGGGCTGCCCCGCACATACAGGACAGACATTTGTGTTTGGCGGTGCCTCGAGAAAAGAAGCGCTGCATCTGCAGAACATCTTGGTTTCAGTCATTGGATAAATGTGTATCTCCAGCCCTATTTTCAGGTCCTTGAAGTCACTCACGCCGCACCACCCCCGAAAGCACATTCATTGCTGAGACTACCTTCTCATCGCTGTTGCGTTCACCGATCAGCTGAAGGGAAACCCCACCGTTCAGCGGAATGCTCCCTGCCGGAAGACCGCACACATTAGGTAAAACGGTGAGTATGTCGGTTGCATACATCAGCAGCGGATCGGCCAGCCGTTCCCCCATCGGATAGGGCGTCACAGGCATGGCAGGAAGAATCATCAGATCGCATGTAGACATCACTGAGGCAACCTCTTCAATAATGGCGGCCCTCGCATTCATAGCCTTTTCATACCATTCGCTCTTTCCCTCAAGCGACGTGATGTAAGTGCCGAGAAGAATGCGTCTCCTCACCTCCGGACCAAGAACAGACCTGCTGCTCTTCATCACCTCTTCTGCACCGGAACCTTCGCCCCTGTAACCGAATTTCATACCGTCGTATCTCTGCATAGCGGAGGCGAATTCTGAATACATCGTGAGATAGTATGCAGGCAGCACAGTCCGTGCACTGCTGAGCTGGATTTCATCAATTTTTGCGCCAGCGCCTCTGAGTCTACCGACAGTCAGTGCAAAGGTTTCCCTGACGTCGGCTGCACAGAGATCAAGAAGGTTTGACGGAAGGGAAAGACAGGCTCCGGATATCTGGAAGTCATTTAATGACTTCACGCAATCTGTTCGTGCAGAGCCGTATGTGGCCTGATCGAGTTCGTCGTACCCTGAAATTGCATCCATGATGCCTGCAAGCAATGCGGTTCTGCCTTTCGGAACAACCGGTGCAGGAGATTCAAGGCTCATGGACATATCCACGAGTCCGTGCCGTGACACCTTTCCGTACGTCGGCTTAAATCCCTCAATACCGCAGAATGATGCGGGACATCTCACTGAACCCCCCGTATCGGAGCCCATTGCAGCATCTACAAGTTCTGCCGCAACGGAAGCTGCGGAGCCTGACGAGCTTCCGCCGGGCACCCTCCCCGGGAAAATAGGATTCTGCGTAGGTCCAAACGCCGATGTTTCTCCGGATGAGCCACAGGCAAATTCATCCATATTCGTTTTACCGAGTATCAGTGCCCCCCGGCGTTTCAGGCGCTCCACGACAGTAGCGTCGTACGGTGCAATGTAATGCTCAAGGATACGTGAGGCGCACGTCATCCTCTCGCCCCGGACTGCCATGTTATCCTTTATGCCGAACACAACGCCGCTGAGCGGTCCTTCGTTCGCCTGCGTTTCTCCGCTGCAGAGGCTTATGAAACAGTTCAGTGTATCTCTCGATGCGTTGGCCTTCATCTGCCTGAATCTGACGCCGTGACGCCCTTCTGCCGGTGCCGTTTCCATTCAAAGTCCCCGCGGCACGTTGAGGTTCCTGCCCTCTCTGGCCGGAAAGCCTGAAACAATAGATTCTCCCTCCGCAGCGTTTGTTGTGCAGCCGCCGTCTTCCCTTGGCTGCTGACCTTCCCGGGGGGCTGATCTGTGAGCGGGATAGTCCCTTACAGAGGAGAAGAATTCGAGTATTGCATTCATTTCGGAAGAAAGGCGCTCAGCTTCGGGCGCTTCAACATGCAGCATCGAAAGCCTGGCGATTCTCTCCACATCCTCTTTTCTGATGACCATGCGGCCTCATCCCTTCACGTAGCTGAATATCGAACACGTTTCCGTACCGCTGACGCCCTTTATGGAGCGGAGTTTGTCTATAACAATGCTGCCGATGTCTTCGAGCGTGGTCGCGTGGATTCTTGCAATCATGTCCCAGCTGCCCGATATGAGATACAGTTCCTCGATGCCGGGTATCGCTGCAATGCTGTTTGCCACATCGCGCTGAGACGACGTTCCGGGCATGAAAGAGATGAGCACGAAAGCTGAATGTGATTCACCGATCTTGCTTTCGTCCACTTCAACAGTATAGCGTCTTATCACGCCCAACTTTTCCAGCCTGGTGAGTCTCTGCCTGATGGTGCTCCTGCCGGTGTGCAGCTTTGCCGCCATGGCCGAAATCGGCATTCTTGCATCCTGCCTGAGCAGAGAGAGCAACTCGCTATCTTTTCTGTCCATTATTAGATCAACCTGTTGAAAGGAGGTGCATGCACAATACATTTTGACTCATTTCAACGACAGAATATTACAAAGGTAATTAATATTAGTGCTCTCTGCTTCATGCTGAAAATGCAATGGCTCCGTAGTCCAACGGGCAAGATATCTGGCTGTTAACCAGGTGATGACCGTTCGAATCGGTCCGGAGCCGCATGGCATTAGTATCCCGGGCAAATAATAGTCCGGGACCGATGGCCTTCAGAAGCGATGCCTTTCATGGCATCTGTTCTTTCCTTCGTATTTTGTAACTCGAGTGTATTTAATTCGATTACCGAATTTTACGGTTGTATAAATATGTGAAGTTCATATTAGCTGGCATCAGTACAAACGGCTTCACTATCACGGGGGCATTACAAAATAGACGAGGTGCGAACGATTGTGCTCAATAGACTCGGCCTGACAAAGTATGAGAGAGAACTCATTTCGGCACTCGTTAAACTGGATTATGGGACTGTGAACTACCGGGACGCGATGCATCTTGCACATATACCTTACGGCAAGGTTCACGCCGTAATGAATTCGCTCAAGGAAAAGGGTTTCCTGGAAGAAACTGGCGGGAGGCCAAAGGAGTACAGACTCAGACACATAGGTGACGTCATCGAGGATTACATCGTGAAACCGTTGATTTTCGACCTTTACGGTTATCCGAGGGACGAAAACACCTTTCAGGACATATGGGTAAAGGAGATTTGCTCCTCTATACCGGTCATCAGAGTCAATCAGGACGGTGCAGAAGAGCCGATTGAGATGTTGTCCGGCTTGGAGGAGATACGAAAAGCTGAAATCAGGGAAATAGAGAATGCAAAGGAGGAGGTGCTGATGTGCTTTCCAAGAGGATATTTCCTCGACAGAAAGTTCAGCGATTACGTTCATACCGGTTCCAAAGTCAGTATGGAAGTAATCACACCTTTCACTCCAATGGAACTCATGGGACACACATTCCAGGCTCAGTCGAGAAAGGTGAGGAAGATGCTCAACAACGATGCTTCAAAGTTACGGTTACATTATTTCCTCAACAGAAACGTCAAAGACAGATTCATTGTTGTGGACGGCAATTTTGCGGCAGTAGGAAGCGAAGTGTCTCCTGTGCTCACTCACATATACTCGAAAGAACACTGTTCAGCGCTGAAAGAGAGATTCCTCGAGATAAGGAAATATTCGAAAGAGATCAACCTCTGGCCGGCATAGGATACGGCCGCCGGAACAGGCAGGATATTAGCTGACGGTGCCGTGCAATAATTTTAATGACATGCGCTCGATGCCTGATAGTATGGAAGAGAAGATTTTCATCACGGGGATATGCGGGTTCATTGGTTCTCATCTCGCCGCCGAAGCAATCAGACAGGGTTACGAGGTCTCGGGTCTTGCGCATTGCGACAAACCTGTTCCGGGTGCCACTGTGACTGTCGGCGATATCAGAGAGCGCGAGCTGGTGCGAACTGCCTCCAGGGGAGCCGATTATTTCCTGCACCTGGCGGCCGTGACTTCAAATCTTGAATTCGAGTCGAAGACCAATTACAGTTTTGACGTCAATGTCGGCGGATTCTTTTCTGCTATTGAGGCAGCAAGGACAAACAGGTGCAGCAAGTTTCTGTATGCATCAAGCGCAGCCATTTACATTGATTCATTTTCGGAGAAGAGCGCAATACCGTTCGATGCGCAGAAGAACCATTATGCAAAGACGAAAATGATGAACGAGATGATCGCGGAATCGTACACAAAGGTGGGAGGTTTGAACACGTTGGGACTGCGTTTCTTCAATGTCTACGGCCCGGGCGAGAATGATAAAGGCAATTATGCCAGCATAATTTCACAGTTTGTGTCTGCATCGAAAACCGGCAAGGATCTCGTTATCTACGGAGACGGCAGCCAGGCACGGGATCTCATACACGTGAACGACGTGGCAGCAGTGACGTTGAAACTGATGAAATCTGACGCCGGCGGGGTGCTTAACGTGGGCACGGGCAAGGCGACATCATACGAAGAGATTGCCGGCATGATAAACGGTGCGAAGAAGGTTCATGTGAGGAATCCGCTTTCGAGTTACCAGCATCTGACCAGGGCCGACACGGCTGAGCTTCTCCGGCACATAGGACGGCACCGGTTCATCAATGTAAACGATGGAATAGCGACAATGCTTTCCTGATTGAAAACGTGGCCTGCATCCGTTCAGTTGCGTTTCCTTTACTTCGCTGTCCCGTTCGTAGTGCCTTGTGCTGCAGCCGGAGCCTTGATAGCAGAGGATGGCTGCGGCTCGGCAGTAGTCTTGACCTGCGTGGGTGCTGCGGCCGGCTTGGGCGTTGATGGTGGGACAGGCGGCTTGTTCAACAGGTTCAATTTCGACTCGAAATCGTCCAGTCCAAGATTCGCAACCCAGTCGATTAGCATGCCGATCAACCCTCTTGCACCGACGATTAATCTCACATTTGCAGATCTCAGAGCTGATGCTGTCTCAGGATAAATGCTGTCTGCAACAACAGCATCGACGTTGAGCTTTCTTATGATATCCACCCACTTCTGAGGGGTCGGAGGAGTTGCAAAACCCTTCCTGATCTGCGTAAATGAAACTGTGTCGTCTATAATCTCAGCAATGGTGTAAAATCTGGAAGTCTCAAAGACCTTTGGCACGGAGCTAATAGTGCCGTTATCGTTGTCCGAAGGAAGTAACAGCTTCATCAGATATGTTCCTGCCCTGCAGTGATGCAATCGTATAATAATGCCGGAGTTTACTTAAATTTGTCGTGCGGATTCTCTCACCTGCATTATGGCCCTGTGCAACCTTGCGGCATGAATGTCATTTAATAACAGAGACAGACAGGCAACCCTATTTAAGCGCGCCATTCTTACAGCGCGAACGGTGATGCTGTTTGAAGATTGTCGTCCTTGTGAAGGCAGTTCCGGAAGTCCGGAATGTGCGGCTCACGCTGAAAGACGGTGACATAGATCGCAACGAACTCAACTACGTCATTAACGAACAGGACGATTATGCACTCGAAGCGGCTCTGCAGCTGAGGGAAAAGAGCGGAGGAGAGGTCATCGTTCTGTCCATAGGAGACGAAGCAGGCAGAAAAGGCATCACACAGGTGATCCGACAATGCTATGCAAAGGGAGCAGACAGGGGCATTATGATGCTCGACACATCATACGGCGACTGGGATGATGAGGTGAAGGCCGGAATTGCATCAAAGGTCATTTCTGCGGAAAAGCCGGACATGATCATCGGCGGTTCACAGTCGTTTGACACGGCAAGCAGCAGATTCGGTCCGATGGTTGCGGAGCTGCTGGACATGCCTCATGCAACACTCATCACGGGACTCAGAATGGAAGAGGGCGGCCGCGTCACAGTATACAGAGATCTTGAGCAGGGTATACAGGAGATCGTCGAACTGTCATTGCCCTGCCTCGTCACTGCTCAGACTGGCATAAACACGCCGAGGTATGCTTCACTGAACAAAATCATTGCCGCAACTAAGAAGGAGATAAGCACTCCCGGCCTGCAGGAATTGCAAATCAGCAGAGAGCAGATAGAGGAATGGAACAGGGTCAGAAAAGTTTCCGTTGCGTTTCCTTCTGAAAAAGCATCCAGCACTGTGTTTATTCAGGGAAAACCGGAGGAAGAAGCTGCTCAACTGGTAAGACTCCTCGGTGAAAAGGGACTCATACAGAGGTGATGACAGTGGCCGAAATACTCGTTGTGGCGGAACAGAGGGAAGGAGTGCTGAAGGATGTTTCGCTTGAAAATATTGCGCTTGCAAGAGAGCTTGCAGGCGAATCAGGGAAAGTCGCTGTGCTTGCTCTGGGCAGCGACATAAAGAGCGTCGGGGAGAAGCTTTCGCTGACGTCCGCCGACACCGTATTGATTGCAGATGACGCGCATCTGAAAGACTACACGTACGACGCCTACAGGCACGTGCTCAAGACGGTCGCCGGCGAGAGAAAACCATCCGTCATCATTGGGGGCCACACATCCCTTGGCATGGATTTCTTCCCGGGCGTCGCCATTGCGCTTGGCCTACCCGTGGTCACGGACTGCGTGCGTGCCGTCAGGGACGGCAGCAGGGTGACAGCAACAAGACAGCTTTATGGAGGGAAGCTGGACGGTGAATTCTCTGTTGAAGGTCCATGCATCATTACCGTGAGGCCGGGAGCGAACAAGCCATGTGCAGAGGGAACAGCCACGGTGTCAGCCGTCGGCATAGATTTCAGCAGCATGAAGAACAGAACAGCGGTCAGGGGTTATGAAAAACCTCCCAGAGAAGACGTAGACATAGAGAAGGCCAGGATCGTCGTTTCGGTCGGAAGAGGTATTGAGAAGAAGGAGAATCTGCCAGTATTCGAAGACCTTGTGAACAGCCTGAGCGGCGCGGTTCTGGCAGGCTCACGCCCCGTGATAGACAACGGCTGGCTGCCGAAAGGAAGGCAGGTCGGCGTTTCTGGAAAAACTGTCAAACCCAAACTGTATATTGCACTTGGCATCAGCGGCGCCATACAGCATCTGTCCGGCATGTCCGGCAGCGATTTTATTGTGGCGATAAACAAGGACAGGGACGCTCCGATATTCAAGGTTGCAAACGTAGGCGTGGTGGATGACATATTCAAGGTTGTTCCGGCGATGGTGAAGGAACTGCATAACCAGGCGCAGACAAAATGAAGTGTGATGTGCCCGCGACGGCCGGAATATGGTTAAAGTGAATCATATCGCGAGTCTAATTAAGGCAGCAAAGCACTTGTGGGAGCATGACTGGTCATTCCAGGGATTCAGTTTCAGTGCATCTGACTCCGTTGCAGGCACGCAGCCTCTTTGCATACAACAGACGTCTTTTTGAACGGTATACCAGACGCATCCGCCGTCTACCGTGGAATGATGTGAGCAGGCACAGAGGAACGGGACATCAGTCGCTGTTCGCAACTCTCGTCCACATTCTCAACGCTCATGAAGTGTGGATTGGGTATATCCTGCAGGGCCGGAATAGTGATCAGGAGCTCGAACAACTCTTCAGAGACACAGTAAGGAAACCAGTGGACTGGCGTGGATTCAACACTTACAATAGTCGCGTCTGGACTATAGTAGATGCGTACATCGGCGGACTGAAACCGCATGATATGGCACGGCCCGTTCATGCATTCTGGATGGCGGGAAAATATACAGTGTCGGATGGTTTGATGCAGACCACGTTTGAGGAAGCGCATCACATTGGCGAAATCATAGGTGTTCTATGGCAGCAGGATATTGAGCCTCCGCACATGACATGGATAGAGTTAGGACAGGCGATTTCGGGCAAGTAGACGCGAGCCATAACACCACTTGCACATGCCTCTCGATCGGAAAAGCATTATAATCGGCAGCATGTTTGCTGGTCCGGTAGATTAAATGGATTTTTCGCTTTCAGATGAAGAGCAGTTGTTTCAGAAAACAGTTCACGATTTTCTCAGGGACAATCTGGCACCGGTTGCAAGGGAGATTGACAGCAGCCATCGCATACCCGAAAACCTCCTCCGAAAGATGGGCGAAATCGGTTTGCTCGGCACAACCATACCAGAAAAGTACGGCGGTCCAGGCGGTTCAATCACCATGGCCACACTCGGAGCGATGGAGATCGGAGCAGCGGATCCGAGCATGGCCACTGCAGTTTACTACCTCCTTGTGACGGGATGGAGTCATCTCACATCGAAGCTTGGAAAGGAGGAACTGAAACAGTCTCTTCTTCCGAAGGTGGCCGGCGGCAGGGAATTCCTGGGCATAGCCACAACGGAACCTGGTGGCGGTTCTGATCTCGCGGCTATGAAGACGAATGCTAGGCGGGAGGGAAAACGTCTCATCCTGAACGGCGAGAAGATTTACATCAGCGGCGTGTCGGAAGCGAAGCGCATGGGCGGTGGCCATCTTACGCTGATGAAGACAGATCCGTCTCTGAAGCACAAGGGTCTAACATTTGCCTATGTGCCGATAAACTCAAAGGGCATAGAGACAACGATTCTGGACAACATGGGCAGGATGGGAATATCCACCGGGATCATATCATACAGGGAAGTCGATGTGCCGGAGGAGCATATAATCGGCGAATACAACAGGGGATTTTTCCACGCTATGGCCGGCTTCAACTATGCGAGGACGCTCGTATCGGCGGCATGCGTAGGCGCAGCACAGTGGGCTCTTGAGACAGGTGCCGAGTACATCAAAAAGAGAAGCGCTTTCGGTTCCCCGCTTGCCAAATATGAAGGCGTGTCTTTCGAATATGCAGATCTCGCAGTGCAGATTGAGATGGTCAGAAACCAGGTACTGAAGGCCGCCACACTGCTGGATGCATACGACAGCGGTAAAAATGTGCCTATAAACGAGATAAATATAGCAGTCTCGGCTTCAAAACTCACCGCTCCGCCTCTTGCACTCGAAACAATAAAGAAAGTTATGATGTGGCATGGCGCGCTGAGCTACACAAAGGACACCTATCTGGAAATGGCGATGAGGGGCATCCTCTCATACATGGTAGGGGCGGAGGGAGCGCTGAATATCATGCGTCTCGTCATAGTGAGGGATTTGCTTGGACCGGAATTTCTGCCGTACAGGTGAGCATGCGCGGAAATTATGATAGAATGCTGTCCGCGGTGGACAGTAACGGATGGTTGAAACCAGATTACAGGAGCATGTGCCTGTCAAATCTGGCAGCCTATGTCAGTGCGATACTTACGCGAAAAGACGGAAAGCTTCCGGAAGAACTGAATGGTCAGAAAGGAAAGAACAATGTCATACTGGTCATTGCAGACGGGATGGGTCTCCTCAACATCGGTGACAGATTGAAAGAGCTTCCGTTTCTACGAAATTTGACCGGGGAGGGCAAGGTACTGCCTATGACTTCGGTATTTCCCTCAACGACCGCGGCATCCCTTGCCAGCATTTTCACCGGACTTGAGCCCGTGACGCACGGTCTACTGGAATGGAACCTGTTTCTGGACGAAGCCGGCATGATAATCGAGACACTGCCATTTAAGGCTCAAAACCCCGCAGAGCAGGAACAATTTCTGCGTCTGAACCTACAGGTGAATACACTGTTTGAAGGAGAGCCCGCCTCCGCGCGTCTCCAACGTGAGGGCATTGATTGCACAACCTATCTGCCTGAAAACATAGCGGATAGCCCGTTCTCCGTTGCGGTGCAGGACAAAGCTGTCAGGAGGGGATATGACAGGCTGGATGATACAATCTCCGAGCTCGTTCACAGGGATGGAGAAAGGACATTCAAGACAGTTTACTATCCAGAAGTCGATACAGCGGGCCATGTTTACGGCCCTTCGTCGTCAGAATATCTGGAGGAGATGAGGACGGTCGACAGTTTCCTGTCAGAACTGGCTGCCGCAAGCGATGACGATACGGTCGTACTTCTGACTGCAGATCACGGTCAGATTGAGATTGAACCGGCAGACACACTGTACCTTGATGAACTGGAGTGGTTTGACGGCATGCTAGCGTTGCACAGCGGCGGCAAAAAGATAGCACCTTATGGTTCACCCCGTGACGTGATTATTCGTGCAATCGACGGCAACATGACATGCTCCATTCTCAACGAAAAACTAAGTGAGTTTGGAGTTGCAAAGACAACGGGCTGGATGACAGGAGAAGGATATTTCGGCAACGGAAGGAAGGCGCGTGAGTTTGAAGCCAGAGCCGGAAGTGCATGGTTTATTCCTCATGCCGGGAAGACTGTGTGGTACAGGCATTATGACAATGAGCGCATGGCGTTCAGGGGCATACATGGAGGACCAACTCCCGGAGAAATGATGGTCCCGCTCGCAGTCATTTGACGACAGGGGTTATGATTTATGTTACAGAAATTGAACATGAGCTGCACCAGGCAGCAGATAAATACACCGAACACGTCCGGGACGCGTCAAGTTTTGACGCGTAATCAACAGACATAATCGTGTAATCGCAAAACACTGAGATCGACCAGATTTAACCAGGTGAAGGATCTGCACTTCTGCAACACTGAATCTGACTTAAAAATCCAGGCGACCCAACGGCGCTGCATCCGTTAAATAATAGATGTTGCATAATTTGCACCCGACATGACAGCGAGAATGAAGCTCTTTGGAACAAACGGAGTAAGAGGAGTCGTCAACGAGTTCCTGAGTCCCGATTTTGTCATGAAAATTGGCAAATCCATCGGCACAACGATGAAGGGAAATATTGCTGTCGCCACTGATACACGAACTTCAAACATTATGCTCAAAAACGCACTGGTCTCGGGCATACTTTCCACCGGCAGTTCGGTAGTGGACACAGGCGTTGTTCCGACGCCCGCCCTCCAGTATCACGTCAAGACAGGCAGATATGCTGGCGGGGTGGTTATCACGGCATCACACAATCCTCCTCAATTCAATGGCGTCAAGGCCATAGCCGCGGATGGAACGGAATCGAGCAAGGAGGAGGAGAACAGCATCGAAGACACATACTACTCCGAGAAATTCAGCAGAGCCGCATGGAATGGAGTAGGGTCGTACAGCGCACATGAGTCGTGTTCTATGGATTACATCCATGCGATCGTTTCGAAGGTGAAGAGAGAAGCGATAAGCAGCATGAAATTCACAGTGGTGCTGGACTGCTCAAACGGGGCTTCATGCTACACCGCACCATATCTTATGGAATTGCTGGGTGTCAGAGTCCTGACGATCAACGCATCGCCGCAGGGAAGCTTTCCCGGACATGAAAGCGAGCCCACCCCGGACAATCTGAAGGATCTTGTCAGGATGGTTAAAACAGCAGGCGCCGACATGGGTATAGCACATGACGGGGATGCAGACAGAGCTGTATTTGTCGACGAGAACGGGAGATACATACCGGGCGAGCTGAGTCTCGCCCTTACAGCGAAAGAGATGGTGAGAAAGAAAAAGGGCGGCATCGTGGTCGTTCCGGTGAGTACGCCGAGCGTTGTGGAAGAGGCAGCGAGGGAGTTCGGAGGCAGGACAGTCTACACCAGGGTCGGTTCGCCCGTTGTTGCGAGAAAGATGATGGAAACAGGTGCGATAATCGGCGGCGAAGAGAACGGGGGCATAATAAATCCGGACATGCAGTACTGCAGGGACGGGGGCATGACCTCCGCAAAGATGCTCGAAATTGTGGCAGAACACGGGACACTGTCGAAACTCATAGACGAACTGCCCAGATTTTATACGGTCAAGCTGAAGGTGGAAGTGCACGGAAAACAGCTTGACACAGTGATGGCAGAAGTGAAGAAAAATGTCCGTTCTGCGAAAATAGACGAAACAGACGGTCTGAAGATATTTCTCGACGACGGATGGGTGCTTGTAAGGGCTTCAGGCACGGAGCCGCTGATAAGAATCTTTGCAGAATCAGTGGATGAGAAGAAGGCCGGGATGCGTGCCGATGAATACCGGAAACTAGTTGAAGAAATTGTAGCGCATTAGCCAGATGCCGGGTCAGAATATTGTAATGACGCTCACGATGTAGGCGATGAAGAAGGGAAGACCTATTGCCATGGCGTAGAACGGCATTTTTCCGCGCCTGGAAAACAGGAAGAATACCAGCGACACAATGGTTGTGGCCAATACACTGAGATACACCTGCGCATCGAGCTCCCACGGAATGAAGAACATTGCCATTCCGGGGTAGAACGTGGCATAGAGAACCTTTTCTCCGATGATGGAGCCGATGGCGAGGCTGTTTCTCCCGCGGTATGCCCAGATCATTGCTGAAAGCGTTTCGGGTATGGCAGTCGCGACGGGTATGACAAGAATGGCAACCACCAGCGGAGAAACGCGGTGTATGCCGGATATCAGCGTGATCGCCTGAACCATCAGATTCGCACCATAGTAGAGAAGAAGCGCCGAAACCAGAAGCTGCAGAGCCGCGAGGCCCCAGTGGTTGCGCAGATGCATAAAGTATGGAATCTCTGTACCCTCTTCCATGGCAGCCGATCTGCGGCCGGCCATTGTCCTCACGTACATGAGGTAAAAAAAGAGGAAAATGAAACCCATGAGATACTGCAGGTAGACAGAGTGAATGATGCCCGGCAGCAACGCGAACGGGAAGAGGAGGAGGACAAAGACGAACGGTATGCTCAATGATCTGTCCACATCAATGCTGTGTGTTTTCCTGCCGGAGAGTGTGAAGGCGGCAAGGATCGAGCAGAAGACCAGGAAATAGGAAAGAGAGGATGTCATGAAAGGCTCGCCGAATATCATGCCCAGGCCAATCAGGTGCCCGGACGTTCCACCGTGAATGAACACGGCGATGATGAAAAGAGCGAGCTCAGGTATGGATGTAAACAGAGGAGCAACTATCGCACCTGTGAAACTGTGCGACCAGTTCAACCTGCTTCCCGCGTACTCTATCGCGTTGACGAACATCAGCGAAGAGAAGAATACGGCTACGAGGCTTGCGGCGAGCAGCAGCGTCGCGTCCATGCAGCTTCAAGACGGACGGTCTTTAAATTAATTGCCCGCAGCATTCAAAGTGAGGCCATATCAGGCATGATGACACTGCTGTAGCTGCTTGAGTTCGGAGCGCCAAGGACGAGCGGTACGTAATCGCCTCCGTTGTGAATCCATCCACCGTCGTTGAACGGCAGCATCAGCGATCCCCTTGGATTGTAATTCCACCAGTAGTTGCCGCCCATGTATCCGCCACCGATTATGCTTG
Organism: Candidatus Sysuiplasma acidicola; assembly: GCA_019721035.1. Taxonomy (NCBI): domain Archaea; kingdom Methanobacteriati; phylum Thermoplasmatota; class Thermoplasmata; order Candidatus Sysuiplasmatales; family Candidatus Sysuiplasmataceae; genus Candidatus Sysuiplasma; species Candidatus Sysuiplasma acidicola. Next base: position 32,503 of record JAHEAA010000003.1, on the reverse strand, counting down.
ACGGATTAAGGGATATGCCGTTGAAAACAACTGTGCCTGCACCGGAGAGTTTTGTGAATGAAATGTTCCATACATCGAGATAACTGGCATTGCCGAATGTGTAAATGTTGAAGGCAGGACTGATCGCGGGCAACTCGACGATGAAGGCATTATTGTAAATCGTGTCGGCCGATGAAAAAACAGAGAGTCCCGTTGGCACGGACGACGGATATATCGGTGCAAGTTCGAAGCTGAAGTACCTGGTCGGTGATGCAAGGCTGATGCCCGCTATCGAATTCTCGGCAAACACGTTCCCCCAGACCAGTATGTTCGTGCTGTTGAATATCAGCATTGAGCTGCCCATGCTAGAGAAATAGTTTCCTGCAATCAAATCGTGCGTGGAGTTCCAGACGATCAGATTCGCGAGAGGTAATCCATAAAGGAATACCGGAAACCATCCGCTGATGTACGGCGTGTTGATGACACTTATGTTTGAAGCGTTATAGAATTCCAGCTGCATGTAGTTGGATGTCGGGAAGCCGAAATATTGCAGAACGGGAAGTATGTCCGGCATGTAATTGAAGAAGAATGACGGGAGTCCAACGAGCTGCATGTGCTCGCTTGTGTTAAGGAACAGCACACCGGGGAAGACCGGGTAGAGGTAGTCGTTGACTTCCGAGAAAAGCGAATTAATCGGCACATTCTGCGTACCGCTGATTACATACGGATCTGAAGAAGAGCCGGTGCCCGACGCCGACAGGGAGGATGCAAGAGAGCTTACACCGGAGTTGCCCAACGCAAACAGCGGAGTGTAAATGCCCATCGACGCGTTCGGTGCAAGCGCAATCTGCGTGCCATGTCCGAGAGTGAAGTTAGTCACGGAATAATCACTGAACAGACCTTCTGCGGCGTAGTTGCCCGGAGGGAGCATGTAACTGAATGAACCGCCGTCTCCCACAGGTGCCCATGCGGCAGCGGATGCGTTGAACTGCGAACCGCTGTTTACGAACAGAAACGCGCTGGAGGGATTCAGCGTCCCTGAATAGGATACTGACCCTGCCCGGCTGCTGCCGCTAACATTCCACATACCGTACAGCAGGGAAGGTCCGGTGACTAGATGTGCGACTGCATTCTGCGTCCAGTACACAGCAGCACCCTCGGAGGTTTCTCCTGTATCAGTGCCGAAGTCGAATGCTGAGGGAACATTTGCATAGGAGCCGCTCGTCTGATCGAGATACTTGAGCGTCATTGCCCCGCTTATGTTGTATATGGATGTGGTGCTTCCGCCTCCGGGGCCGCCTATCATCAGCTCGGCATCATACAGCAGGTAGCCGGTGGGCGTCAGTGTCGTGCCGCTCACGAGGTAGACGGGTGGCTTAGCGGCAGGCTGATCTGGCAGCGTGGAGTTGAAAACAACCAGATCATAAGAGCCGGATTTTACATGCGAAAGTGTGGGGGAACTCACTGAGTAGTTGAAATACACAGCACTCCTGCCGCCAATAACGCTTGAGTTGAGGTAGAGGTTCACGGTAAACGGATACGGTACAGTAATGGTTGGACCGATATCATAGTAGAAGTATGGTACGACTATGTTGCCGTTTTCCGAATAAAAACTGTTCTTTGTAAGCGTAAATGAAGAGCTGGAAAAATTCCATACGTTGTCTAGGAACGTTAGCGAGTGCGTCCTCGCGGAATAGAAGAAGACATTCTGTGTCCAGAACACATAATTCGGAGAGCCGAACAGCGTCACGTTGTTGAGTACGGTATTGAGCTGAACCGTGACACTATAAGGCGCGTCGTCCAGCAGATAAAATGGATTCAGGCTGTTCAACGTAAGGCTGCCCTCAAAACTCGAAGTCGACAGATTATATCCGACCATCCCGTGCGTCGTATTCCTGAGACCGAAATCGCCAAGACCCATTGGTGCCGGAGAACCGGAGTAGAGCGGTTGAATGGTGCCGCTCTTCACGGACGTTTTAGCATTAAAATTGGGCAGATAAACATATTTCGACGGTATGCCCCTAGATTTTAAAGCGCTGAGCACACTGCCCGCAGCAGTATTCGCGCTTGATGAAGGATGCGAGACAGCATTGATTGCAGACTGAGCCTGCTTGGAAACGCTTCCGGCATGATAAAAATACCCTCCCGGAGTAACTAGCACCACCAAGGTCGAAACAATCATCAGCAGACAAACGGCGGCAACAATGGTCTTTACCATCTTCACCATATACGACTCCCCATGGTCAGTCTTACCTAGGACGCTGTGACTATTAGAACTTTTTTCGAAAATTAATCAATCTGTCCAGTGGCGGCTGAAGCCGTCAGCATGGCCGAGAATGTCTGTGCGCTGCGACAGCGGTCTTACGGTGATTGCGCAGAGCTATCACAATTCGAATATCTTTCGCATGCCCATGGATGAAACATACAGTGTTTCGGACCCGGCAACCAGTTTTTTTCTGAGTTCCTCGTCAACCTTCAGGTGGAATGTTTCGAATGTTTCAAGATCCATGAGCTGCACTTCTTCCCCGCTTGTCGAAAGAACCTGTGCCTTGCGCTTGTCCATCTGCGGTATCTGGATCTTATGCTTGACCGGATGCACCAGACTCCTTTTCTGACCGTCAAAAACACCGACAGCATCTATACGCGCCTTGGCTTCACCATGCTTCCCTGGTTTGGAAGTAGTGATGCTCAATATCTTGCACGGCTGATCGTCAATAAGAAGGTACCTGCCTTCCTTCAGTTCCCTAACTTCGGCCTGCTGCCACGCCATAACTCATCAGATCAGACCATGAGGCTGTAAGTTAAATAGATTTTGCCTTCTCCGGCCATGTCATTTCGAGCCATGGGCCCTGGAGGATTCTACGAGTTTGTGCGCCTTCTCCTCCACTTCCCTTCTCATTGCATCTCCCATCATTTCGCCGCCGTACATGTCAAGCCTTGCGGCAATCGCCGCCTTGGCGGCAAGCGTTCTGGAAATTCTGCCCCGCACTTCTCTAGGAGAGGAGTGAACGAGTATATCCTGGAATATTATGCCGTGCTTTGGCGGTTTCTTTCCCCTGTTCAGGTGCCTGAAGAGGGCCTTCTCCGCGCCGATCAGCTGTATTGTTCCGGCAGGCATTGAGCTCAGCCGCTCCAGTCCCCCTGCCCCTCTCACGATCCTCGAAGCAAGTTTGGGACCGAGCAGTGCGGTGAGATTCGGAAAGGCCATGGCTGCCGTATGGTCTACAAACGAGCCGAGTTTCTCAGCCGTGCTGTCTATCTCGAGAGCTAGCGATGCTACAGACATGAGCATTTCCTTCTCACCCTCTATCAGATTTATGCCAATAGAACGTTCGGAGAAGCCCTTTGCGTTCTGCAGTGCTTCCCTGTCTCCATACTTGCTCAGTGCATCGAGATAGGCAGTACCCTTCAGTCTGTCGAACAGTTCCGGATAATGAAGACCGTACCATGAGTGAAGGCGGACGTCGAGAGAGTTGACAATCTCCTTCAATTCGTCGAAAGAGGATATTGCCTCTGAAATATGCCTGTCCGCACCCAGCTCTTCCTTCGCCCTCTTCTCTGCCAGAATGAGCAGCGCCGATCGAAGGAGATTGTCATCATAGCTGTATTTTGCGGGAACCACGAACGATGTATCGGAAACGGTGAGTTTGCCCAGCGATATCAGCCTAGTCTCGAGCACACTCACCTTCTTCTTTGCCGCCAGGACGCGTTCCTCCTCGAGCACTCTCCCCTTCTGTATCTGCAGGAGTCTGTCGGCAATTTCACTCTCGGTCCTGGGAAAGAGTATCTGTGTGACGACCCTCTTGTCCTGGACAAGGAATGTGCCGAACCACTTTGTTACGAGTATCACGGAGCGAGATAACGGGATCATCCGTTAAACCGTTATGCCTCAACGGAGGACAATGTCGTTGTCCGTGCGGGCAATCGTGATGATGTGATCAGGCACGAATTAGGGATGTGCCGTCCGCCACGGCAACAACATCGAATACATTCAGCCTCGAGCAGAAACCAATGTCCTCTTCCTGGCCCACTTCGATGATCTTTGCCCCGGATCTGGTGTTTCGCAGAAGGTCGGGAAGATTTTCTACCGTCGCTCCCTTGAACGAGAGGAATGCGGAGGAAGCCAGTTCATTCATGCGCACAGACCGATCGGTTTCACGAAGAGATGCGAGCAGAGCTCCTGCGGCGATTTCATCCTCAAGAGCGTATAGTTTGTCAATATATCCGGAACATATGATAGTGAGTCTCTCGTCTTTTCCCGCATTGAGTGACAGAATGTGCCTGGCAACTGCGGCCGCATCGAGCATTGAGCACGTCATTATTCTGTATTTTGCTCCGTCTCTCTTTGCCTTGAGAGCGGAAGAAATAGATTGCGTACCGGCGGAACTTCTGTGGACAACCGTTGCTCCTTTCAGCGAACCGTCTGTTGCACTCCTGAATATTTCCGAAGGCGAATTCCCGTATGCGAAACCGGGCGGCATAATGCCGCGCTCCTCCCCTACAAGCACAAGCGAAGGATCCTCAGCTTTCATCGTCAGGGCCTCGTCCACGTTCGCAACAGGTATGATCCTGCTGACACCGAGATGTATCATGGTGGCAACCATGCTGGTGGCCCTGAACGCATCGACTATGACAAGATAATCGCTCGATCTGGAGGTAAGCGCGCTTCCTGAATACCATTTGATTTCCGCGGAAAGCGTCATGACAATCACAGCCTGCCCTGAAGCGATTTTATCTCGCCGGGACTGAAAACACCATATTCAGTGATTATGCCGCTTACCAGCTCGTGCGGCGTGACATCAAAAACCGGGTTCCTTGCAGACTCTCCGGTTCCGGCTATGCGGATTCCGCCAATCGCCGTCACTTCTTCCTCACTCCTTTCCTCTATTGGTATGTCGCCGCCACCTGCGATACCGAAATCGAAGGTGGAGACGGGAGCAGCAACATAAAACGGCACATCGTTCGCCCTGGCGACAACCGCCTTCTCGTAGGTGCCAATTTTGTTCGCGAAATCACCGTTTGCTGCAATCCTGTCCGCACCTACAATCACGCAATCCACATCCCTTCTTATGAAGTGGCCGGCGGCATTGTCGGCAATTATGGCGTGCGGTATCGATTCATTTGTCAGTTCCCAGGCGGTTAGCCTGCTTCCCTGGAGCCATGGCCTGGTCTCGTCAACATAAACGAATATCTTTTTCCCCTCGCCGTGGGCAATCCTGATAGGCGCCAGTGCCGTACCGTAGTCAACGGTTGCAAGTGCGCCTGCATTGCAATGTGTCAGTATGACATCGCCGTCCGAAATCAGTCTGCTTCCGTTCTGCCCGATGCGTCTGCACTTATCGACTATATCTGCAGCGTACTTTGTCGCAGCCTCAACCGGACCAAGGCGTGGAGCCATCTCCACCATCCAGCTGACGGCATAAAACAGATCGTGCGCAGTGGGTCTGGTTGCTTCAAGCGCTTTTGAAGCTTCCCCGACATTCTCGTGCTGAATCATAGCGAGAGCCATACCGTAGGCGGCAGCACAGCCTATGGCCGGAGCTCCCCTGACCACCATGGTTTCTATTGCAAGTGCAACATCACGATAATCGCGAGCTTCGAATATGTCCAGCGCTGCCGGAAGCTTCCTCTGATCTATGAAATGAGCTGCGCCGTCCTCGTACCATACTGCCAGCATTTCAGTCTGCTTGCCGTTCCTTAATACCTTCATATTAGCACGGGTCGGGCTTAAACAATCAGAGAGACCTTAATATTCTTTTCAGGCCCGGTGGAGACATTGCCCTCTTCATCGACGAGGCCAGACGCCTGTAGTAGCTCAGCTGCTTTCTGGCATCAAGCAGTGAAGATTTCAACTCCTGTTCATTTTCCTCAAGAAGCAACAGCTGCTTCTTTATTTCGGATATCTCGTCTGCAAGATGCGATGTGTTGAAAAATATTGGTTCGCCTGGCATCATCTCATCCCGTCAAAACGCTGTGAAGTGTTCCTGGTGCCGGCACCTTGCGAGTCGGCAATGGCAGAGAGCGTGAGTTCCAGAGATCTGAGTTTTTGCCTGAGTTCTGCCTTTGCCGTCCTGACATCCGTTAGCTGATGCTCAAGATCGGAAGCTTTTTTCTCCCATCTGTTGAGCTCCTTGAGTGTTTCAACTATGCTTGATGTCTTCAATGTCAACCGCCTCATTCTCACGACACAGATATAAAAGGATTATGAACAACTTATCATTTAATGTTTGACGTTTCGGCGCTTAAGCGTTGTTGTACACAGCACGAGCAGTGTTTGATAACTTGTAACGTGACACAGATCATTTTCATGAAATGCGTGAAAGATAAACACGCAGCAGCCGGCCCCGCGTCTGCCCGTCAACATCTTCCGCATGGGTCTTGCGGTCAGCCGATTGAAAATATTAAGAAGCAGGCGAATGGTTGGTCACATTGTGGCAAGACTGTGCGGCATCGCCGATTTGCCCCTGCATTCAGGAAGCGCACCACCATGGCTGTTCCGCAGGATGAGAATGCTCGGTGGCTCTATCGCCGAGCTGCTGTTAAAGGAGTTCGGGCAGAAGGAGGCCCTCAGGCGCCTGACAGATCCGTTCTGGTTTCAATGCGCCAGCTGCGTTCTTGGTTTCGACTGGCATTCAAGCGGAACGACGACAGTTACGCTGGCGGCGCTGAGGGAGGGCATGGACGAGAGGGGACTGCCATTGCATATATTCGGAGGAAAGGGGAAATATGCAACATCGATGAAACAACAGATTTCGGCTTCAGACAGCGAGTATGCTGTCGCCAATTCCGATGTGCTTTTGCGCAAAAGCAGAGAAGCCGCCAGAGTGGACACGGTTGCGCTGCAGGACGGTTACGATCTCTATCATCATTCGATAATCTTTGATGAGGGAGGAAACTGGGCCGTCATTCAGCAGGGAATGAACGACGGGACACACTACGCAAGACGTTACCACTGGTCCTCTGACGAGCTCCGGTCCATGGTTGTTGAACCGCATGCCGCGATCCTCGGAACGCCAGGGAGCGGGATACTGAACCTTACAGCCGCGGACGCGTCAGAGGCGAGAGACGCAATTATGGATATAATTACGGACGACAGAGCTGGAAAGCTTCCACAGATTGTACTGTCGGCAAGGAGGGCACAGAGAACACTGGATGAATTTTCTGTTTCGGCAGTCCGCATGCTTAAAATGGACACAATGGCTGGTTGGAGAAGATTAACTGAGAATTTCAGACGAATCGCCGACGCCGTACCGGATTCCTTCGAGGATCTAATAATGATGGAAGGTGTGGGAAGGAAGACCGTTCTCGCTCTCGCTATGGCCTCGAACCTCGTTTACGGCGCAGAGAGCAACTGGCGCGATCCGGTCAAATATTCCTTTGCGGTAGGTGGAAAGGACGGCATACCATATCCAGTCGACACCCGGCGAATGGAAAGAATGTCCGAATTGCTTGATCAGGCCGTCAGGGAAACGGAGATAGGCGGGGAGGAGAGGAGAAGAGCGCTCGGCAGACTTTCTCGATTTTTCGACACCGCGCTTATGTCTTTCTGACTCCGGCACAAAAGTTATTATTTGCTCCGCGGACATTGGAGCGCCGGGTTAAGATGGACAGCAGGGAATACGATCTTGAGTATTTCAGGAACGCAGGCTTCCGCAGGAAACAGTGCAAATCATGCCACAAGAGCTACTGGACTACGGGAAACGGAGAGTACTGCGGCGAGCCTCCCTGTGTCGATTATACGTTCCTCGGCAACAGCCCGATGAAGAAGAGACTCGGCGTCAGGGAAATGAGAGAGGAGTTCCTTTCCTTCACGTCGTCAAAGGGCCATACAAGAATCAACAGATATCCCATAATGGCAAGATGGCGCACGGACGTATTCTTTGTTCAGGCATCAATATACAATTTCCAGCCATGGGTAATCGGCGGCACCGTGGAGCCGCCTGCCAATCCTCTCACAATGTCACAGCCATGTCTGAGGTTCATAGATATAGACAATGTTGGAAAGACAGGCAGACATTTCACGCTCTTTGAAATGATGACACATACCTGTTTCAACACGCGCGATCATCAAGTTTACTTCAAGGACAGAACAGTGGAGCTCTGCCATGAATTTCTTACAAAGGACCTCGGCGTCGACGGGGGACTGATAACATACAAGGAGGAGGAATGGGCCGGAGGAGGGAATTCCGGTCCCTGCTTAGAAGTGCTCGTCGAGGGAAGTGAGGTCGCGACACTGGTTTTCATGATGTACAGAGATGCGGACGGCGGAAAGGTTCCGATGGACATGACGGTTGTCGACACAGGCTACGGCCTGGAAAGGCTGGCTTGGGTTTCACAGGGTTCACCTTCAGCATATGAGGCAGTGTTCGGCACACTGCTTGCCAGGATGAAGGAGGAGTTCGACATACAAGGAGACGACAGAATGCTTTCAGAGTACAGCAGAGTAGCAGGACTCATGGATGCAAAAACGCCGGGGGCAATCAGCGAAACGAGAAGAACGGTGGCGAAAAACATCGGCATATCGCCCGAAGAGCTTTTGAAGAAACTTCTTCCGCTGGAGAACATGTACGTGCTGCTTGACCACACGCGTTCACTGGCCATGATGCTCCATGACGGAGTAATGCCGTCCAACGCGAAGGAGGGATATTTTGCGCGCCTGCTCGTCAGGAGGGGTATCAGGGCGCTGAACAGCCTCGGCGGAGACATGAGGCTTTCGGAGGTTGTCGGACGCCAGATGGATTACTGGAGCAGTGATTTCCCGGAACTCAGGGAGGAGAGAGAAGACATACTGAAACTCGTCGAGGTTGAGCAGGACAAGTACGAAGACACGGTATCCCGCGGAAGGACGATCGTTTCAAAGATGGAGGCGTCGAGCAAGAGCAGGACACTGGGCATGGAACAGCTCACAGAACTCTACGAGTCACACGGACTGAGTCCGGAACAGGTCGCAGAATTCGCATCAGGACCGGTGGATGTACCGGACGACTTTTATGCGCGAATAGCCGCTGGCCACTCCTCGGCTGCCGAACCTTCGGAGGAGAAGCGCGAGGAGCTCAGCATACCAAAACTTGCCCCGACTGTACGAGCATATTATGATTCCCAGTACACGCTGGAGTTCACGGCGAGGGTGCTTTTCAGCGGCGAGGGGATTGCCGTGCTGGACAGGACGTATTTCTACCCCGAGGGAGGAGGACAGGATCCGGATAACGGCTACATAGACGGAAGGCGCGTAACCGACGTGCAGCTCGTCGGGAATGTAATCGTTCATTTCTTTGAAGGCAGAAGACTGGAAGAGGGTTCGGAAGTAAGGTGCGCAATCGATAAAGAGAGAAGGATGAATCTCATGCGCCACCACACCGCCACGCACGTGCTCATAGCAGGAGCGAGGAAGGTGCTTGGAAACCATGTCTGGCAGGCAGGTGCCCACAAGCAGAGCAATATTTCAAGACTGGACATAACACATTATGCGCAGCTCACCAGGAAGGAACTTGAGGAGCTGGAGGAAACGGTCAACAGGATCGTATTCGAAGACAGGAAGATTACAGTCGAGGTCATGAACAGAATTGTCGCCGAGAGCAAGTACGGTTTCAGACTATACCAGGGCGGCGTCGTGCCGGGCAGAGACATAAGGGTTGTGACCATTGATGGATGGGATGTCGAGGCCTGCGCCGGAACACACTGTGAGCGCACAGGTGAGATAGGCACGGTGAAGATACTGCAGACGCAGAGGATACAGGACGGCGTGATAAGGATCGAATTTGTCGCGGGGCTGCCCGCCCTGCGCGTGATGCAGGAAAGGAGTGCGCTGCTGGAAATGCTGCGAGAACGGCTCAATTCAGACGAGGAGCACATAATACATTCGGTGGAAAAGCTATCGTCGGATCTCAGAAGAATGGAAAGAAGTCTCAGGGAAACGGAGGCATCCGCTCTCATCGCTCTCTCCGGACAGTTGCTCAGGGAGGCTCATATCAGGAATGAGACCAAAGTCGTTTTCTGGTTTTCCGGCAAGGATGCGAAGACTGCACAGTCACTTTTGAAATCGCTCACTTCGTCGGGCAATGTGCTTGCGGTGCTGGTTGTTCCTGGAGAAAAGAGCAGGATACTGATAGGAAAGGGGCCGACATGCCCGCTTGACTGCTCAGCGCTGTTCAAGTCTATCACGGCCGCGTTTGGGGGCGCTGGTGGCGGAAGTCCGGATTTCGCACAGGGTGTTATAAGAGTGTTCGACGAACACAGGCTGAGGGCCCTTGTGCAGGATGCTGTCTGAAGCTACTCGCTGACCAATTACTCGTTGCCGAGGAGCCAGAATTCGTTCCCCGATGGATCGCGGAACATCGCAAATTTGCCCCAGCCTTTGTCTTCAGGTTTGCTCGTGAACTCCACACCTCTTGATGTGAGTTCTTCGTACGTACGATCAATATCATCACTTGAAAATGCTATTCCGGTGTTTCCTGGTTCGAGTTTTCCCTCGCACAGGTGAAGAACAGTCTGCGATCCCTCTGGCGCGACAGTGATCCAGTGTCCCTCGCTGGACACTGTCTTGAATCCCAGTTTTTCACTGTACCACTTTGCTGCGGCCGCAGCATCGGAGACCATAACGGCCATATCGACTATTTTCTTAATCATGAAGAAGCATATCTCAGATTTACTAAATAAGCAGAATCTGTAAAGCGCTGCCGGCCGTTCTCAATCAGCAGCTCACAGAGTCATTAATATAGCTTATAAGTTAACTTAACCCTGTCATGAACAGATTGGCCGTTGGGGTGACAGCAATCCTGTTGCTTACGCTTGTCTGTGCCGGTGTAATAGCGCAGCCTGTACACGCGTCCACGGAATACTACGTTCATGCGAAGGTAATGACAGCGGGAGGTTTGCCGCTAGCCGGCGTGACAGTCACTGTAAAGAATACATCGAGCAGCGTGGCTGCGAGCTATTCATTGAAGACGGGTGCTAACGGTACAGCTTCTTTCGCCGTAACGCCTGGCCTGTACAACATAACTGCCACGTTGAAAGGGTATGCAGCAAACACGTCCTACACAAACACGAGTCTGCGGTCCGGTAATTTCAGCGCACTCTTTACCATGATTGCAATTCATGGAAACCTGACAGGTTTTGTGACAAACGGCGTCATCCCGGTGGCCAATGTAACAGTCACATTGAGCAACACGACATCTGGCAATTCTACTATTTCATACTCCACACATACATCGGCGCCGCTTGGAGAGTATATCCTGACAGGCATTCCCGCAGGCAGGTACAATGCGAGTGCAACGAAAAAGGGGTACGGAGTCAGCGAAACGTCAATATCAATTTCGCCGGGATCAGATAATTTGCTGAACTTCACACTGAAACCTCTGCTCGGTGAGATCGTCGGTTTTGTAAACGTAACTACGGGTTCAGGAGCGGCGAAACCGCTAGCGTACGCAAATGTGACCATTACTGGAACGGGCGGAACTTTTCAGGCAGTTACAGATGCAAACGGCATATACGAAGTGAACAACATACCTCAGGGAACATATACAATCAGGGTGCAGAAAAACGGATATCTGCCCGGACAGGGGAGCGTAACCATTGCAATATCTAAAGTGACGTACCTGAATTTCACCGTGGTACCTCTAGCCCATGCGACGCTTCTGCCAATTTCCGGTTTTATCGGGTCGCTGGATCTCGACCATTCGCTCATGTTCGTTGCACTTGCCATTTCCATCGTCATAGTCGCGGGCACCATCACGCTTCTGAACAAGAGCTACAACTGGAAGGAAGAGGGGAAGGAGAAAGACGAAGATAGCAACAAGGGCACTTAACACCGGGCGGTGGATTGCCGTAGATGTCTCTTAAACTTGTCCTGTTTGACATGGACGGCGTTCTAGTCGATGCTACCAGCTCATGGGTTACCATTCACAGACATTTCGGTGTCAGCAATGATGAGAATGCCAGGCGCTTTTTCGACAACGATATCGACGAAGCGGAGTTCATGAGATCCGATATCAAACTCTGGAGAAACGTGAAACCCGATCTCTCCGTCTCTGACATAACCGGCATACTGGACGCAGAGCCGCTGATGAACGGTGCTGTTGAAACAGTAGCCGCGCTGCGAGAGAGGGGCATCAGAACGGCAATCATCAGCGGCGGCATAGATGTACTCGCAGAAAGAGTAGCTTCACTCACAGGCATAGACTGCGCCATTGCTAACGGACTCGAAGCCGATCGAGAGGGCATGCTTACCGGCGAGGGAGTGTTGAGGGTAAGGATAAAGGATAAATCCGAATGCGCGTTGAAAATCATGAAGATGTTCAACGTCGGCAGGTCAGAGTGCGCCGCGATAGGCGACGGCCCATCAGACATTTCGCTCTTCAGTTCGGCAGGCATCAGCGTCGCCTTCAACGCATGGAACAGAAGCATTGAGAAGGCTGCAGACCATGCAGTCAGGAAGAAGGATCTGACGAGAATAATCGATTTGGTGGTGAAGGAATGATGAGCGAACAGGAGGATTTAGAGGTTGAATGCCCGGTATGCAGGAGGGCAACATCGCATGCAATTGTGCATGCGCAGAAGGGCGTCGGAAGAGAGGGCACTGAACTCACACTGAGATGCCTCGAATGTTCACACGTGCACAAGAGGGCATTCGTGGAGGAGAAACTGACGGACGTCCAGTATGTCCTGAGCTCCGAAGGCACATCCGTTCGCGGAACAACGAAGCTGTTCATGGATGAGATTGTCAGAACGGGGGAGGAAATCTATCTCGGAGATGCGAGGAGCCTCGTAACAGCCATTGAAACTGCAAACGGAAGAAGCAGAGAAGCGGCGGGTTCGGATATCAGAACGATATGGGCAAAGTCTACAACCAGAAAGCTGGTCAGAGTTTCAGTAAACCGCGGCTCAACGACTTTTTCGATGAAGATTGAAGCGCAGCCCGAAGAGGAGTTTTCAATCGGAGACATCATCGAAACGGACAGGGGCAATGCAGTTATCACGAAAATCAAGACGGAGAAGAGGATGATCAATCAGGGATCTGCGGATGCTGCAGACATCATCAGGGTATATGCGAAGATGATGCGGGAATCCACCGGTCACCATCAGCGCCCACACGCGGAGAGACGCAGGCAGTGATCGTCAGATGCACCACCCCATACTGGAAGATGCGGACAGCAGAAGAATACGGGATGTGAGCCTATGCGTATAGCGCTGAGAGCCATGGCGGCGGCATCGGCATCAGAGCTGTTCAGCTGGTGGACGGACTACGGGCCTGATGACAGCGTTACAAACAAATACATGACGGCCGAAAGAAAGATACTCTCCAGGGATGGCAACACGGTGACGATGGAAGACACCTTCACAAGACCGTTTAAATTTGTTGACAGAACCGTTGCACACATCATACCGCCCGGAAGAGTGGAATTCGAATCGCGCAGCAGGATATGGAATGTCAGGGGAACGTACACGATGACGGACGAGGCGGGAAAGGCGCGGATCGATGCGCTCATCGTGCTGGAACCTAAAGGATGGTGGAAGATTCCACTTTCATTGCCTCCAGCGAAGTGGAGAATAAGAAGGGCAATAGAATTCGATATGCAGGAACATATGAGACAGTTTGCCGAGTACATCCGCAGCGTGGGCGGAGAAACAGATGGTGCGCATAAAGGGCATTGAAATCGACAGATGGTCAGACGACACATACTTCCCCTCGGAAGACACTGAACTCCTGCTAGACGCGCTGGACTCGGGGGAAGGCAGTTTCATCGATGTAGGGACGGGGACAGGCATTATAGGCATCAGGGCAGCCATGCTTGGATACGGCGTTGTTTCCACAGACATCAGTACTGACTGCCTTCATGCGGCGTCGCACAATGCGCGGATGAATGGTGTTGTCATTCAGACTGTGAGATGCGATTTGCTCACGGCGCTAACCGGCAGGCACGATGTGATTGCATTCAACCCGCCCTACCTTCCTGATGCCGGATATCCGGACAGATTGCTGACCGGAGGAGAGAAGGGGTATGAGCTTGCCCAGTGTCTGCTGTCCCAGGCCGAAGACATGCTGCGGAAGAACGGCAGGGTGATGCTCGTGCTCAGTTCGCTTGGCGGCATGAGTGAACTCCTCGGTACAACCGGGGCGGCGTGGTCGTTCAGGAAGCTGAAACAGTGTAAACTGGAATTCGAGACGATAGCCGTCGTGGAGGCACGTCTCACGGGCCGCGACCGGCGAGCGCATTCCTTATTTCAGAAAGAAGGAGTGAGCTGATGTCCTTCCCGTCCATCCTTCCCCTGAGCTCCTTCATTGCCAGCCCCATCAGCGGGCCGAGCGACGCCTCGCCCCTTTCCCTCACCATTTCCATATGGCTTTCGATTATGCCGGCAATTATCTTCGCCGCGTCCACGCCCCCGGAAGATGAGGATGCCTCCGCAATGCAATCTGACGCCCGCTTTCCGCCCAGTATGCATGATATCACTGAAGGAACGCCTTCTTTGGCAAATCGTCCAGCCGCAAGCGCCTGCATGATCTGCTCAATCGCCTCACGATCATCGAACGTCTTGCCTGTGTTCCTCTCCGCCTCCGGTATGTAATTTAGCAGGATTCTGGCAAGAACCGACGCATTACCATAAGCACTGCATACGGCTTCGAAGAAGGGCGCCAGTCCCTCCTCTGCTATCTGGACAGCCTGCTGCATGTGTATGGAGAAGGTCTGTGAAAGGCGTCCGGCCTGCACTTCGAACGGCTCCGGCAGTTTCTCCGCCACGGCCTTCAAGAAATCTTCAGTTATGACAACAGGCAGAACATCCGTCTCAGGATACATCCTCGCTCTTCCAGGAAGGGGCCTGCTGTATGCAGTACTGCCGTCCTGCATCGCGTCCCTAGTCTCTTCCGGCACTCCCTCAATTGCCTCGCCCGCCCTGCGGAAAATCTCGTCGAAAATACGATCCATAATGCCTGAAGGCGCAGCGGCAATGACAAATGCGTCGCCTGCCACGGCTGAAAGCGACCGTGCGACGGATGCTTTTTCCTCACTGCTTATGCCGTATGCGGGCAGCTCGTCGGAATGCATGACGCCGCGGACGCCAAGGGGACGCACACGCTGCGCCAGTTCAGTGCCCACAACACTCACGCCGTCTGATGACAGTACGCCGTTAAATGATGGCAGCAGGGCACCGCCTATCACATTCCCGGCTGAAAGAGCGTTCCTTATGACTGACGAGTTGCTCGATACAAACAGATTGGTGATGTCCTTCCACGCCTGTCTGTGTTTCTTTGCTCCCCTTTTCCGGAGTTCCGCTGCGGCGTCGGTAAGACGCTTCTGCCGCATTGCTTCCATTGATGCTATTTTGGGCAGCATGTCCAGCTCCTGAACGCCTTTGATTTCCACCCTTGCTCCGCCCGCGATCGAAATATTCAGATCCTCCCTTATAGTTCCTATTCCCCTTTTCACCCTTCCGGTTGCCCTGAGAAGCTGCCCTATCCGTTTCGCTATTTCCTTAAGCAGTTCCGGCGAGTCGATGTCCGGCTCGGTTGCTATTTCAAGCAGTGGAACGCCAAGTCTATCGAGCCTGTAAACAACGGTGTCCCCCTTCAGTTCCATCCTGCGGCATGCATCCTCCTCGCAGCAGATCGTCTGTATGCGCACATGCTTTTCCCCGACTTTGACATAGCCGCCGGTGGCAATGAGAGCTGTGCGCTGAAAACCCGTGGTGTTGGAACCGTCTACGACAATCTTGCGCATGAAATGCACTTCATCCACAGGTCTGGAATGAAGAAGCATTGCCATTTCCAGTCCGGTGAAAATTGCTTCCGAATTGACTTCGTGCGGCGGTTCCTCGTCGAGTTCGACAAGGCAGCTGTTGTCCGTGACTTCATACCTGAAGAGCCTGTCCATGGAGGATTGCCACTCTGCTGCCCGATCTATCTCACCCATTTCCGATCTGGATACTCTCAACTTTCTGAAGACGCTGCCGGACACCGTATCGCTCAGTATCGACTGACAGGAGCAGAACAGCTTGTTCGTGTCGAGCTGCTGATGTATTTCGAGACCTGCCTTTATGCCTGCACCGTCATTCGGCATCTACCGTTCCCTCCCTTCTATCCGTAAGTTCGCCGGCAAGATTCGACATCATTGCATGCCTGATTGAGTCATTTGAGCGATGATGTGCAAGCACATACCGGAGCTTCACGTACGCGACCTCCGGAAGCATGTCGCCCCCAGGTATAACTCCGGCTTTCAGCATATCTCTGCCGGTGGAATATACATTCAGATCCGTTGTGCCATTGAGGCACTGTGTGGTGGCGACGACAGCGACATTCTCCGAAACCCTCATAGTGATCGATTTTACGAGCTCAGAGCTCACGTGTCCCAGTCCCGTTCCGGCGATCACCACGCCTCTCTTTCCCTCCGTCAGATCAAGGAAATCCTTCTTACCCATATCGGGGTAAAATTGCACGAGAACGACTTCCTTTGACATTGATGTCTCGGCAGTGACAGTACCCGGGGAAGCCTTCCTGTATGCGGAAGTGCATCGGACGCCCCCGTTGACGAAACCGATGGGTTGCGCATTTATGCTCCTGAACGCATCTCTTCTGCTCGAATGCATTTTTCTGACTTTTGTGCCGCGGTGTATCGTGCACCCTCCGTCCGATGAGTTGGAATGCATGACGACAACTACTTCACCTATGTCACTTTCAGCCGCGACCCTTGATGCGCACAGCAGATTCAGATACCCGTCGAATGAGGGCCTGTCGGGTGAGCGCTGAGCACCGACGAGCACCACCGGGCCCGTCAGGTCATGCAGCATGAACGAGAGAGCAGCGGCGGTATATGACATCGTGTCTGTGCCGTGAGATATCAACACCCCGTTGTATCCGGCATTCAGCCTGGAAGCGACTTCCTCGGCCAGCGAAGACCATTCTCTGTGACCGAAATTTTCACTCATTTCTGAAAAGAGATTCCTGCCCTCCAGCGAACAGATGCCGGAAATCTCCGGCACCAGCGATACAATACCATCAGCATCATATGCAGGGAACACGCCTCCTGTCCTGTAATCCACGTAACTCGCGATTGTTCCTCCAGTTCCGATGAATGCAACTCGTTTTCCTGAGCTGCTGCCACGTCTTTGAGCCGAGGCGTGAGGCTCCGGGACTGGCGCTGACGCGATTTTCTCCACCTGCGTGTTGTCGTCATATCGTATGCCTGTATTGTAACCGGATGAAAGTTTGATAGTGAAAACATCCCTCCGGCTGAAATCGTGATGCGGCAGGAGTATGCCCTTCATTTCGCCGGCACCGTTCCTGACACGCACTTCATCCCCGACGGAGATGCCTCCACGCCGGAGTCTCTCCATCGCGTCCATTTCCTTTGGCGGAGATCTCATCGGCAATCGCATTGAATACAATCTTAAAACACTTCTGTCTTCGCCCACGGAGACCATAATCAGTCGGAGATGAAAAAGTCGAAATAGGTGCCGCTGCTGTCCTCACCGCATATGGGAAACTCTGCGTCAGTGGAGCATCGCATAAAAGTCAGCGGCGTGGATATTTACTACAGCATTTACACGAGCAGGCGGACCCGCAGACTTGGTATCGTCGTGGACGAACACGGCGGCGTGAGAGTAAGAGTACCGCCGGGCACTTCGCTGAATGCGGCGGAGGGGTTTCTTGCTTCCAACGCACGATGGGTCGTGAAAGCCAGAGAGAAAATGATGGAGAGGCGAAGGCGGGTGGTTCAGGCAAGGGACGGCACATCTGTTCCTCACTTTGGAAGTGAAATTGCATTGCATCTGACTTCCGGCGTTTCTGAACCTCATCTGATTACAGCGAATGGGGCGAAGACACTTGTTTTGCCCTCATCGAGGCAGGATGGCAAAGAACCGCTTGATTTTCTCAGGGCATTCTACATGGGGGAGACAGCATCATATCTCTCCGGAAGGATCGCTGCGCTTGAAAAACTGACGAAGTTGCACTCACTCAGATACGAACTGAAGGAGTTCCGAAGCAAATGGGGGAGCTGTTCGCCCTCGGGAACAATCAGGTTCAATTCGAAACTGTCAGTTTTCCCTGAAGACGTCATCGACTATGTCATAATACATGAACTGTGCCACCTGAGGCACAGAAGCCACGGTGATGCATTCTGGCAGCTTGTATCGTCATTCCTGCCGGATTATCGGGAAAGAAAAGAAAAGCTCAGACGCATCGCACTGGAAACAGCATTTGAGTGGTAGCCTGTCACTGAGTGCCCATCAGCACGATCGCAATAAAAATCAGCGATGTTCCAGCGGCGGCTAAAACAGTAAACGCTTCTCCGAGGAACACGACGGATAGGGCCACACCGACTACCGGTTCAAAAAGCGTGATCACAGTGGAACCTGTTGCCGAAAGTGAACCGAGACCTCTGAACCAGAGAATGAA
This sequence comes from Candidatus Sysuiplasma acidicola, assembly GCA_019721035.1. Classification (NCBI taxonomy): domain Archaea; kingdom Methanobacteriati; phylum Thermoplasmatota; class Thermoplasmata; order Candidatus Sysuiplasmatales; family Candidatus Sysuiplasmataceae; genus Candidatus Sysuiplasma; species Candidatus Sysuiplasma acidicola. The sequence continues at coordinate 14,133 of JAHEAA010000003.1, read as the reverse complement.
AGGCAAGGCTGTGCAGAAGAGAGACAGGTAGATCACAATTGCTGAAGTGGTATAACTGTTCCAAAGAGAAAGTGAAACATTGCCTGACAGGAGCGTGAACATGAAAATAAAAAGGGATGCGAAAATGAATGAGCCGAGTATGATATCGAGCGGCTTGACCACGGCAACATTCTTCTTCGAAACGACAATGAAAATGGAAGTCAGCAGCGCACTGAACAGCAGCTCGATCGTTCCGATGACTGGATAACCACTGTTCCCGTTCGCTGCAGCGATGCCTGACATCAATACGACACCGACTGTGCCGAATACCACGGCGGACCACTTCTTTGCATTGAGACGCTCCTTTATGAGCGCGTACCCCAGCATAGGAACCATCACCGGACTGGAGTTGATGAGTACCGCTGCTTCTGAAGCTGTCGTTCCGACCTGGCCAAGATACTGCATCAGGAAGGAGAGAGACATGACGAAACCCATCGTAACTGTTTCGGGCCGAATCAACTCATTTATGCTCGTTCCTCTCAGCATCTGGACAATCAGCAGCACAATTGTTGCGAGAAAAAACCTCCACATGAGAAAATTAAACGGATTGACGTATTCGAGTCCGACCTTAACAGCCGGAAAGGTTGTTCCCCAGAGCGCGGCGGCGCAAAGTGTTAGCAGAACTGCGTGTAACTTTCGCCTATCCACTTCTGCGCGACTTGCGTAAGCTCCTGATAAACTTTTGGTGAAATCGGAGGTCAGATGTGCGTCATCACATCACGGCGACAATTTTTAAGGAGTGCGGACAATGACAAAACGCATTCAGATGAAAATTCTCGTAGTTGGTGGAGGCTGCAGGGAGCATGCACTTGTCAGCAGACTGAAGTTCGAGGGCAACTCAATAATCGCTGCGATGAAAAACAGGAATCCTGGGATAGAGGCACTTGCACAAGCGGTAATGCAGTGCGATGAAACTGATGCTCTCGCCATTTCGGCATTTGCCAGTAAGAACAATGCGGACTTTGCTGTGATAGGGCCCGAAAATCCGCTTGCCGCAGGAGTGGCCGATGTCCTTGCAGATGCGGCGGTCGCCTGTTTCGGACCCGTAAAGAGGGCTGCGGAAATCGAGTCGTCGAAATCATTCACGAGGGGACTGCTAAAAAGGCATGGAATACCCGGCAATCCCGTTTACGCATCGTTCGACAATATTGCGGAAGCGGTTGAGCACATAGAGAAGTGTGATTATCCGGTAGTTGTCAAACCGTCCGGTCTTACGGGTGGAAAGGGAGTGAAGGTCGTAGGCGATCAGCTCGCTGACAATCGTGAGGCATGCACATACGTGAAAGAGATATTCTCCTCCGCCGGGGGAAAAACGGAAGTAGTCGTTGAAGAGAAGCTCGTAGGTGAAGAGTTCAGCCTGCAGGCGATTTCAGACGGCACACGCCTCCTCCCCTTCCCGCTCGCACAGGATCACAAACGTGCGTTTGAGGGCGACAGGGGTCCAAATACAGGAGGCATGGGCTCATACACTCTGGCAGACGGACTCCTCCCCTTCGTCGAAGAACCGGACAGGGATTCCGCGCTGGACACGATGCAGCGTGTAATAGACGCCATGAAGAGCGAGGGAAGGGAATTCAGGGGACTCCTGTACGGCGGATTCATACTAACTGCGGAAGGCATCAGACTGCTTGAATTCAACGCCCGCTTCGCCGATCCCGAATCCATGAATGTTCTTGCCGTCACAAAAGGTGATCTGGGATCTGTGCTGCTTTCGGCTGCGGAGGGAAATCTCAGGAACGGCCTTTCATTCGAGCGTTCGAGCACCGTCTGCAGATACTACGTGCCGACAGGCTACGGCGAACGGCCTATGCCAAACGCTGAAATATTCATAGATGAGAAATGCATTGCGGGAAGCAATGCCACCCTGTATTACGGCTCGGTAAATGCGGGGGCCGGGAAGATTCTAACGACGACTTCACGGTCATTTGCATTGCTGGCAAAGGCAGATCAGCCGTGGCAGGCCGCATCGGCAATTGATGCAGCAGCAGTGTGTGTAAGGGGGAATCTCTATAGCAGGAGGGATATAGGCACGATTGAAGAGATTGAAAGGAAGAGCGCTTCCGGAAGGAAACTGCATTATCGTGGTGCTGCCTGAGGATGAAAAGATGACGGTTGAAAAACTTGACACGGTAATGTCGGAAGTGGAGCGGGAACTCGACGAAAGAGACGAGCTTCGCGAAATTGCACTGAAACGATGCAGAGAGATTGTGCGCCTATCGTCGGACCTCATTTACAGGATGCAGAAGGGGGCAGCATCCAGAGAGGTGGTGGACGGATTCAGGAATCTCAAATCTGTCGTGATGGAGCTGAATACACTCCTGACCGGCAACTATGAAGTCTATTACAGCGGTTTTGTGGAGGAGGCTCTTCAGGAATACGTCGAGGCAACGCTGCTGAGATGCGCGGTGAGCGGAAAGGATTTACCGACGCCTGCGCAGCTTAAGGTCGATGCTTCCACATATGTACTCGGATTGTCTGACCTGATAGGTGAATTCAGGAGGATTGCGCTCAACAGCATGATCGAAGGGAGAGTCGAGGAAGCGGCCCACTGGGTGAACGAAATGGAGCGTCTGTTTGTTGCGATCTCGAGGCTGCATTACCCGTCCAAGCTCGTGCAGATCAGAAAGAAACAGGACACCGCACGTGCGATGCTGGACAGGACGAGAGGGGAACTAGCCACGACGATGGCATCGCATGCGTTGAGAAAATGAGGCCCTTCCGACGGTCTGAACAGTAAAATCCTTTCACGCACGCAGCGATAAGAGAAGAGATTGTGTGATAACGATGGAAGAAAAGATAGAGTATACAGTTGATGCGAGAGACAACAGACTGAACTGCCTCAACGTTGAGATGTCTTTCAGGCCGCAGAAGGGCGTGGTGGACATATGCATGGCAGCATGGGCTCCTGGCTCTTACCGTATCGAGGATTTTGCCAGGCACATTGTGAACATATCGGCCGTCAACGCAGACGGCAGGGCAATGAAGATGGAGAAGAAGGACAAGAGCACATGGACATTCAGGGCGGACGGCCGGAAAGTTGTCGTGAGGTACAGGGTTCATGCACACATGATAACGGTGCACCAGAGTTTCGTCGACGACACTCACCTGACGCTCAACGGCGGAAGCTCGCTTCTTTACGCAAAGGGTTACGAACACCTTCAGGCGGTGCTCAGGATTATTCCCCTGGACGGGTGGAACAACGTTTCCACAGGACTCGGCAGAACCGAAGACAAATGGACGTTTACGGCCCCGGATTTTGACATACTCATTGATTCGCCGGTCGAAGCAGGCAACCATATTTCCACCCATTTCAAGGCAGCAGGAAAGGATCATGAGATAGCAATTTACGGCTCAGGCACCATTGATAAGGATACATTCACGTCCGACGTTGAAAAAATTGTACGTGCGGAAATAGACATTATGAAGGACGTGCCGTACGACAGATATCTCTTCATCTACGACCTGCTGCCTGGTGCCTCGGGAGGACTGGAACATCTAAACTCGACGCATTGCCTCGCCGATCCTTTTTCGTTCAGGATCAGGGAGGACTATCTGGCCAGACTGAGCACGATATCCCACGAGTTCTTCCACCTGTGGAACGTCAAGAGACTCAGACCGGTACCTCTTGGTCCGTTCGATTATACGAAGGAAGTATACACCGGGCTGCTGTGGTTTTCGGAAGGTTTCACTTCATACTACACATACATCGCATTGAGACGCGCCATGATCGTGACGCCGGGAGAACTGTTAAGGAGCTTTGCTAGAATGGCCGAATCATACATGAACACGCCCGGTCGGAATTACCAGAGCGCGGATGAGTCCAGTTTCGACACCTGGATAAAACTCTACAAACCGGATGAGAACTCTGTGAATTCGGGCATATCATACTATACGAAGGGGAGTCTCATAGGCATGCTCCTCGACCTGCACATCCTGGATGCCACCGACGGAAGGAAGAGACTCGACGACGTCATGCGCCTGCTCTACAACACCACCTACAGGAAAGGCAGGGGATTTACCGAAGAAGATTTTGTCGCGGCCTGCGGCAAGGTGCTCGGAAGCGATGCATCACAGCTCTGCAGGAGTCTTATCAGAGGCAGGGGCGATTTGCAATTCGGCAGATATCTCGCGCTGGCGGGCCTGGAAATGAAAAGGGAAAGCGAGCGCAAAGAGGGATGTGCCGGAATACTGATGTCCAGAAAGACGCCAGAGACTGTGGGCAGCGTACTGGAAGGCATGCCTGCCGCCGAAGCAGGCGTTTTTCCTGGAGACGAAATCATAGCGGTGAACGGCATGCGCGTTATGCCGCCCGATTTTGCCAGCAGAATAAGGGAACTCTCTCCTCGGGAAGACATAACGCTCACTGTTGCGAGACACGGTCAGCTCAAGAGCATTTCGCTCAGACTTGAAGAGAGGCCGGGCAAGCTGACATTTGTGCAGATGAAAAGAGCGAGTGCGAAACAGAAGCGGACTTATGAGAAATGGGCCTATGCCAGATGGAAGGACGGCGTGAGCTACGAAGGAGTGAATGACTCGAGCGAGTACAGAAAGCGTTTCGATATCATATGAAAGAATGCACCTGAAATGAGCGCGCCGGCGTGATCGGCGGCCGATACCTGATTGCTGCTCTGCCGTCCTACGGCGGATTGAGCCATTTGTCCATGAATATCAGGTCAAATCTGCTGTAGCCCAGGGCCTCATAGAACGCGCAAACACCCTCGTTGGATCGGAGGACATGCAGATTAACCTTCGAGCATCCCTTTGCCGACAGGCGTTTCTCCAGCTCCCTGACAAGAAGTCCTCCGATGCCGTGCGAGCGGTGTGACGGGTCTACGGCAAGATGATGTATCCATCCGCGCCGGCCATCAAAGCGGCCGAGGACAACGCCCACAACACTATCATGCGTTTCGGCCACAAGGAACAAATCCGGATCGCGTTGTCTTGTCCGTTCCAGTTCCTCAACCGTGTCCGAAGGGCCGACGTGGATTCCTGAGACAGTCCAGAGGCGTATCACACTTCTGAAATCTTCCGGCACATACTCCCTGATGCGAAGGGATTCGATTTCTGAATTCAATCCGCCTGCAGGTTCGTACGAGTCCATGGATCTTCAAAGCCAAGTAAACTATTTCACGGCAGCGATGGTCTCTGACATCCTGCGGTGGTTAAACTGGTGGGGCGCACCCTCCATCGTCCGTCAGATTATGTGCATCACGCTATCTAGAAATCGTGCGGTAGAAGAGTAGTGACAGCTTCGGTATGAACGTTCTTGCCACGGCCGCAGCGGCGTCACGGGTCATGAATCCAGCATAGGAAAAGCCTCCTGCGGCAGAGATGAATGCCACATCGCTGTACACGTTGCCCAGACTTCCGCTCTTCGATCCTGTCACGCCTTCCGGAAGCAGGAGGGCGATCCTGCTTCTGTCATGTTGAAATCTCATCATATTCAGAAAAGTGCGGCTCTTTGTGCTTGACTGATTCAGTGCATGCTGAGCAATTAGGTCGAAGACATCATCGAGAGTTGTTGTGTTCTCAAGCCCCGCTTCCCTTGCCTTGAAATCAAGCATGAATCTCCTGAGTCGGGTGCGCTTCCAACCTCTGGAGCGGATGTGTTCGTTGAGCCGCTGCATGCCGTATCGGCTTATCAGATAGTTTGTTGCAGCATTGTCGCTCACATCGATCATCAGCGAGAGAAGTGCCCGGACTGTCAGGGTGGAACCGGAAAAGAAATTCAGCATGCTGTCTTCCGTCATGGTAAGGGAAGACACCGGCACATGAACCCCGGGCCGCTTCTCATATTCCAGCGCGTAATCAAGAATGAATAGCTTGATTATGCTGGCGGAAGGGAACTCACTTCCGCTATTATGTCTGAAGGAAAAACCGGAAGACGGGTGCTCCATGAGCACCTGCAGTTCGCTTCCGTATCTTGAACATAAACTGCGCAGTTTTATCTCCAGTTTTGCGAAATCGGTCATGAGTACATGGATGACGGGCAATAGGATAAATATGTAGCACGGCGCAATATACCCTTGACAATGACAGCTGTCAATTACACTGCACATATTGCCAGACTCTTCGACACGGATATATCGCGCGTTCTCAAACTGTGTGAAGAGAGCCTTGCTGTACAGAAAATCGTTTCAGGGAAATTAAGAGGAAAGAATCTCTGGGCACTGACATATGATAAGAGGAAAGCACTGTACGCGATAACCCGGCTGCTGAGGCCATCCGTTGCGGTGGAAACCGGCGTGGGATCGGGCGTTTCGACGACATTCCTGTTGTCTGCGCTCAGATCCGGCATGCTTCATTCTATCGATCTCGGTGTGAAATACGGCGAGGAAAAGGAGGAGTATCCTGTAGGCTTTCTTGTGCCGGAAAGATTGAAGAAAAAGTGGCATTTACACAAAGGCGATGCCAGAGAGTTGCTCAAGCCATTGCTCAATGATCTGGGCGACATACAGCTTTTCTATCATGACAGCAGACACACGTTCAGCCATGTGAACTTCGAACTTGAGTGCGCCTGGGAACATATGGAGAGAGGCATTGTGCTGGTGGACAATTACGAATTCACACGCGCGCCAGAGAAATTTGCAGACAGGGTAGGCGCACCGATTGTGAGACTGAGCGGCAGGGCAGGCGGCTTCTGCGCAATACCAAAGGGATTCTGATGACGCGTTGCGTTTGATTTAAGGGAATAACTGCAAATCACCAGGTTTCGAGGACAGAGTTTCCGATTGTGAATTCGCTGTGAGCAAACGGAAACCATTGACTCCGTTTGCCGAGGAGATACGACGTGGCGTTAATTGCTCTCATGCCCGCAACTATTATAAGCACCGAGAAGTTGGAAAAACACGGGCTGAATACATTGGGCTGGAACGGCACATTAAACAAAATAGACGAGTTCAGGTACGAGATACCGGCATCCTACAAGCAGGGAATGAGAACGTCCGCGATCATTTATTCAGATGAAAAGATGATACAGTCGATAAAGCAGGATAACGCTCTTGAACAGGCCGCCAACATAACGATGATGCCCGGCATAGTGGGAAAGGCGCTGGCAATGCCGGACATACACTGGGGATATGGTTTCCCGATCGGCGGAGTGATTGCAGAATCGGAAGAGGATGGAGTCATATCTCCTGGTGGCCTCGGCTTCGATATCAACTGCGGAGTGAGAATGGTCAGGACAGCTTTGATGTACGCCGACGTAAAAGACAGGATTAAGGAACTGATGGATATGCTCTTTCGCCTTGTCCCCTGCGGTGTCGGTTCTGAAGGCAACGTCAACGCAAAAGGCAATGAAATTGACAGGGTCCTCGACAACGGGGCCAAATGGGCAGTGGAAAACGGCTACGGCTGGGAGGAGGATCTCGAAGTCACTGAGGAAAACGGACTTTACAGCAGCGCAGACTCTTCGAAGGTGAGCGTCAGGGCGAAGCAGAGAGGAAGAAAGCAGATCGGCACGCTGGGTTCCGGTAACCATTTTCTGGAAATCGACAGGGTGGAGAAGATCTTCGACAGGGAAGTAGCACACAAATTCGGCATCGAATCGGAGGATCAGATTGTCGTAACAGTGCACACAGGCTCAAGAGGGCTGGGTCATCAGGTTGCCACGGATTATCTGAAACTGATGGAAGAGAAGATTGCGGGTTACGGCTACAATCTGCCCGACAGGCAGCTCGCGTGCGCGCCAATTCATTCAAGGGAGGGAGAGGAATATTTTGCGGCCATGGCCGCGGCGGCAAACTTTGGCTGGGCCAACAGGCAGCTGATACTTCACCGCATCAGAGAGGCATTCAAGTCTGTTTTTTCCCGTTCGCCGGATGAGCTTGGAATGCACCTCGTGTACGACGTTGCGCATAACATAGCAAAGATTGAGGAGTATGTTGTCGAAGGCAGGAAGGTGCGTGCATATATACACAGGAAGGGAGCTACCAGAGCACTCCCCGCAGGGCATCCGCTTGTGCCCCGGAAATACTCCGCGGTCGGCCAGCCTGTGATCATTCCTGGTGACATGGGCACGGCCAGTTTCCTGCTCGTGGGTGCCGAGGGTTCCGTAAGGGAGAGTTTTGGTTCGACGTGCCACGGAGCCGGACGCATTCTTTCAAGGAGCGCTGCCACGAGAATGTACAATGAAGCGGAAGTGAGGCGCAAGATGTCCGACAGCGGCATATATCTGAAATCCGCAACCGTCGAGGGAATACTGGAGGAGGCGCCGGGAGCTTACAAGAATGTGGACGATGTCGTCAGGATAACCCAGGGTGCTGGACTGTCCAGGATGGTTGCCCGCGTCGTTCCCGTTGGCGTCATGAAAGGTTGAGAGCAGCATGCATTGGGTCAGAACGCAGCACTCAACCGAATATCGCATGCGAAGCTATCTTCGCAACCCTGCTCCTGATCCTGCCGTCGCAGACAACCATGAGTCCCCAGTCCTGGCTGGAATGCATCTGGACAGCACGCGCTATTGAACTCAGGGAGGTGAGCTTCCTCAGTCTGCCGTCATCATCGAGTATCGGCACCTCTGTCTTGCCCTTTCTGCCCCTGCCTGCCAGATATTCTATTGGAGCCGCGTCTATGATCACGCTTCCCTGATCGGCGCCTGCCGAGGCGGAGAGTTCGTCCTCTATCTTCGGGAGAGAGCCTCTCCGTGACAGGTCCATGATCCTCTTCCGCTGTTCACTGTTCATGCCATCGATGCTGAGCAGAAGAGAGGACTTGTAGAGTCTTCTGTATTTCAACCTGAGCGCGATTTCTCTCTGATAACCGCCGTGCACTTTGAGTCTTTCAGAAAGGGAGGCGTCAGTGTCCTTGAAGACGTCGACAAAGTGGTCACGATCGAGCATCGAAACCGCTTTGGTCAGCATCATCTCCGCTATTCTGACTGTCTTGTGGAAATAGACGGAGCTGTTCATTAGCACCCTTGAGACTGTGAGTCCCTCCACTGCAGACATGCCTCTCCTGCTGACTGCCATGGTGCCGTTCGAAATCACCGAAGTTTCGACTATCCTGTCGGCATCTATCCTCCCCTGAGCGACTCCGGTATAATGTGCATCACGCATCAGGTAGTCCAGCTGATCGACATCCACCGGACCGTGTATCAGTGATGTGAGATAAGCAGCCAGGCCGCCAACGCCCTCTTCCATCATGACGAGTTCCGCCACTTCACCGACATCCAGTCCCGATTTTTCGATACAGTCGACGATTCTTGGCTGATTGCGTAGAACTGTGGTTTCTCCCTCCGGAACGACGTCCACCAGCCCTCTTATAATCCTGGCTGTCAGCTCCATGTGATCTATGCCGAGTCTTCTCTTCAGAACGTCCTCAAAGGTGTGCGAGAAAGGCGGATGGCCGACATCATGGACGAGAGCAGCAACGCGCAGCATCTCGGCTTCATGCCCGGTGATACCAAGCGAGGAGCAGAATCTCCCGGCAAGATGGAACGCTCCGATCATGTGCTCCATTCTTGTGTGATTGGCCCCCGGGAAAACAAGGTTGGCGAGGCCGAGCTGATGAATCTGCCCCATTCTCTGCATTTCTGGTGTATCCAGCAAATCGCCGTAAAGGCCGTCCAGCCTTATGCTTCCATGAACGCCGTCATGCACGACGATGTGGTCTCTCCGGCCCATGATGATGAAGTAAAGAGTAATGCAATATTTGAGGACATTCAGGCCGCTGATGAAGAGTGAGTGAGAAAAGACGAGAATCGTGTCATCAGTTTTAAATCAAAACAGGTGAAGTAAACGGCGGTTTAATTGGAAACAAAGACAGCGGCTACAGACAGAGTTAAGACATTCATAGAGGGTTTTGACGGCAGGATCGACGGCGGGATAAGGAAGGGACACATCGTTCTTATCTTCGGTTCGCCGGGCACGATGAAGTCCTCGGTATCCATGAATCTCCTGTGGAACAATTCGAGAAAAATGGGAATGAAATGTCTGTACATATCGCTCGAGGAGACGAAGCAGAGTCTGATGGAATCCATGAAATCACTGGGTTTCTGGCCTGTAGACGATTCCTCCCTCACCATATCTGATATAGCAACACTCAGGCTGGAACATGAAGATGCGGACAGCGGAAGGGACTGGTTCAAGATACTTGAGGAATACATCAAAAAGAGGATCGAGGCCGCAGGTGTGGACATTGTGGTGCTCGATTCAATAAATGCGGTCTTCTCACTCAACCACGTTGAAAATCCCAGGCAGGAGCTCTTTCATTTCTTCGGTTTCCTGAGGAAGATGGGAATAACCTCATTCATAATATCCGAACTTCAGCCTGGAAGCGAAGAGATATCCGCATACGGGGAGGATTTTCTCGCGGACGGAACTATTGCGCTGCGGTTTCACCAGGTGGGAGAGGCAGACTATCAGCTGAGAATAAGGTGTCTGAAGCTCAGGCATTCCAAGGTAGAACACGGTTATCTTACGCTGATCTTCAAGGATGGTGCGTTTTCAGCAACTCCGCCAATATCGGAATGATATCAGAAGCCGCCTTTGATCTTGTTCCTGTCTACCTTAACGCCGCCGGGCGTGACTATGAAATAATTCTTTCCCAGGCCAGCCACGTCGCCGCCTACGTCCCTGGCAATGAGCTTCAAATCATTCGTTATGCGTTTCATCGCAAGCTGATCGCCGGAGAGAGCGGTGTAATCGAGAACGAGTATGTGCCCGTTGAAGACATGTGCCGTCAGTTTGCTCAGATCCTCATAACGGTATATCTCTGCAACTTTGACCAGTGTCTTGGCGCCAACCTGGTTTTCAGTCTCAAAATTCATCTGAGTAAGATCTATGAATTCTGTTGTTTCCACCGGAGACATGTCACCTTTTCCAAATTCCCTTTTCTTGAGAATTGCCATCCTATCCCTTAATAGCACATATCTGAATTCGTTATTTAGATGTTGTGGACGATGAATGTGAGCCGGTACCCCAGGCCGATGTCCAGTGCATTATGTGATTCATCCGGATGCAACACGGAACAATTGGTTGAGGAGTCGTAAAACAGCAACACTTCAAAAGATCCGAGACAATTCTGCTGGAAAATGCGTATATTGTCGTTAGCCGGGACCCTGGCCCAAATGCCTATGCATGGCGAAGAAGACTACTTCCTGATGTCGATGCCGATGAGAATATACGCAATACCGAATATGATGTTCACTACGCCCTTCAGTATTGAGACGACTTGTCCGAACCCGCCTATGTGGTAAAACTGGAGAACATCCGCGACTGGCATTACGAATATTGATATGAACAGTCCGCCCAGCAGTCCGAGCCAGAGTAGTGATTTGTGTTCGCTGGACGAGAGACCGTGTATGAATATGAAATACGAAACATACAGAAGCGTGCCTATGACCATGAGTGCAGCCATGCCGGTGACAAACTGCACTGTCGGCGCAGTGACTGCATGCCCGGAATACATCAGAGCAAGGTAAGGAGAAAACGACCTAACGGATACGCCGGATATGACGGACAACAGCGTGGCCACCAGGTACACGACTATGCCGAACGTAAGGAAGCGCTTCTCCACCTCCCGTAACCTGCCGTATTCCAGCAGAATGAACACTATTCCAATGAGGGTCAGAATGACACCGAGAAGTGAAGAGCCTCCGATCAGCAGTATGCCTTCGAACGCCGCGATGAGAAAAGTGACGCCGATGAGAACAAGGCCCAGCCCAACGATGTTGTAATCCGCACTAGTCCTTGCGTTACTGATGTTCAATCACCCAATCCCCGTCTTGCTACATACCACCAGTATATAAGCGCATCAACAAAGTGCATAAAAACAGGTGTTTTAACCGCATATATTGGTATTGAAGAGCGACTCTGATTCATATATGCTTCAGAGAATCATTGAATTTCCATAGCTTGTCGCCAACATGAAAGAGGGATTCGGCACACTTTCCTTTCTCCTTCCTGCCGAACGTACCGCCGTCAACGATGCTCCTGCCAATGGCAAGCGGCCTGCTGTACTTCTCCTCTCTGATCCACACAATCTGGCCCTTACGTACAGTTTCATCTCCGCCGACGACGCCCGGGCCCATTATGTCGGCGCCATTCACGACAAATCTGACAGCCCCTGAATCAACTGTGATGTATCGCCTTGAAGCGCCATACTTAAGCAATCCAGTAAGCGACAGGAACGGTATGCCCTCTATCTCCAGTGCTAGAATCTCGTCGTTTAGAATATAGACATTCTGCTCAAGACCGTAAACTTCGGCTGTTTCCACAGGATCTGAAGGGGAGAACGATGTGGTGCCCAGCTCCTCATTGAGAGTTGCAGTAAGGTTCAGAAGTTCCTTCTGTCTCAATCTGTGCCGATGTCTTATTCTGAGTTCATCTGTCATCGGTCCATGCATCTCATATTCTGTACTTAACTCATGCATCGACCTGGAAAAACAGTCAGGGAGAGAACACGTCGGCGTATGATTTATAGAAGCGGTCAATAATGGATAATACATGCCAGCTCAAAGATCCGCTAAATGTGCTGAATGCGGGACGGAAAACGAGAATGGCGCAGTATACTGCAAAAACTGTGGACATAAGCTGGCAGCCTCCCAGAGAACATGCAGAGTTTGTGGAGCGGTTGTTCCGCAGTATGCGGTTGCAATGTGCCCGGAATGCAGTGCGATCCTGAATCCGGTGACCATCCAGACGGAGTCAAAGAGCGCAGAGTCGGCACCGGCAAGTCACATGAAGTACGATACAGGCGGGACTCGGTACGCGGTACCTGCGCAATACAGCATGACTGAAAACGCGCAAAACGATGCTAATGTGTTCGGCAGACTCAGGCTGTTCGGTATACTGGGCATTACAGAAGCCGTCCTCAGTTTCTTTGTCCTGCTATCCGGTAACCTTATGATGCTGTTTGCAGCAGGAAGCGCTGGTATTCATGCAGCAGGCAGAGCGCTGCTAATTGATGTTACTTTCATGATTGTGGAGCTGGCAATCGTTGTCTATTCCATATTCGTAATCAGATCTGTCTTCAGGATCCTCTCGCAGACAGACATAAGGTTCCATACGCCGGCCAGCCTCGTTACCGTGCTGATCATAGGCCTTGTCATCATCTTCCCCGCCATCATAATCATAATTGCTGCAGGAAGCACCGTTTCCACTATCGCGCTCTCCACCGGACTGCTGCTGGCCATAGGATTCATGACCATAGTCGCACTTATACTGCTGTTGCTGGGCATAATCGGACTGCTCATTGGTTTGTGGAGGATTGGCACGAAATACAATGACAGTATGTACAAGATTGCAGCGCTATTCTATCTCATCCCGTTTCTTGGCATAGTATCCTCCATACTGATCTATGCGACTTCCTCCTCAGCCCTTAAACACGAACGTAACAGGCAGCGCCAGCCGGAGACGTAACATTACCTTCTGCTCTTGGTGCCGGCACATCTTTGCTGATTTTGAAAGTATGAAGCCTGCACCTGACCATCTGTTCCACATGGCGATCTTCCTGAACGGCAGGAAGATTGTGAAGCCAGGCTGGACATTTATCCATTCAAACAGATAACATTTCGGCTTATCGCACGGTTCTTGTATGCTATAGCCTCCTGCAATTGCATAGTGATGCATACGCTCACCCTGGCTGACGAGCCTGACCCTGTTCCAGGAACTGGAAACACAGGTATAGATGTAACTTTATCAGAGAAAGTGGCGGAGTTCTTCTCCCGTGATTACTGCACCAGCCGAAAGCTGATATGGCATGGGAGCTTTCCTCTCTTCCACATGAGCCATGCTGTTCTGTATGTTATGCCTTTTCCTTGCGCGCCCATTCAGATAACTTCATTTAACCATGAATGACTATTATAGCTCTTTGGAATGATCTTGCCTTATAATCTATTCTCTTTAATAATTAAATAGAAATAGACGATAGTGCATACACTGTCTGATGACTGCGAGGAACAGGGAGAGCAAAAAGAAAAAGGACATTTCAGAGAGGGAGTGGAAGAGGAGGAAGGGATATGAACTCCTTCGTGCGGGTGTGAGAAAAGCCGATATAGCGCGTACTCTCGATGTGGACTGGAAAACAGTCAAGAGGTGGGAAAGAAGGAGGGAGGGTGGCGGTGCCGATTCATGGAAGGATGTGAAGCAACCA